>JAJUFW010000071.1 GCA_029263555.1 Alphaproteobacteria bacterium | reverse complement strand
GACGGCCCTGCTGCCGGGGGGCGACGGGGGCCTGGCCGGGGTCGTCCTGGGCGTGCCCGAAGACGAGGATCTCTGGTCCTTCGCCGGCCTGCCGTTCGGCCTTCCCGAAGGCGTCTACCGGTTCGAGGGACTGGACGGAGGCCGGGCGGAGCGGGCGGCGCTCGGCTGGGCGATCGGCAGCTACCGCTTCACCCGCTACCGGAAGGCCGACCGGGAACCGGCCAGGTTGGCGCCGCCTGCCGGCTGCGACCTGAAGGCGGTGGAACGGGCGGCGTTCTCGACCTGGATGGTCCGCGACCTCGTGAACACGCCGACCGAGGACCTCGGGCCGGCTGAACTGGCCGAGGCGGCGGCGGCGCTCGCCCGTGAGTTCGGCGCCGAATGCGAAGTCATCACCGGCGACGAGCTTCTGGCCCGGAACTATCCGGCGATCCATGCGGTCGGCCGGGGCTCGTCGCGGGCGCCGCGGCTGATCGACATCCGTTGGGGCGACCCCGCTGCCCCGAAGGTCAGCATCGTCGGCAAGGGTGTCTGCTTCGATACGGGCGGCCTCGACCTCAAGCCCGCGTCCGGGATGCTGCTGATGAAGAAGGACATGGGCGGCGGGGCGCATGCCCTGGCGCTCGCCCGGATGATCATGGATGCGGGCCTGCCGGTCCGGTTGCGCGTGCTGGTCCCGGCGGTGGAGAACATGGTCTCCGGCAACGCCTTCAAGCCGCTCGACGTGCTGCAGACCCGCAAGGGGATCACGGTCGAGGTCGGCAACACCGACGCGGAGGGCCGACTCATCCTGTGCGACGCCCTGGCGGAAGCGGATTCGGAGAAGCCCGACCTCCTGATCGATTTCGCCACCCTGACCGGCGCGGCGCGCGTCGCCCTCGGCCCGGACCTGCCAGCCCTGTTCAGCAATCACGACCCGACCGCGGAGGCGTTCCTGGCCGCCGCCCGGGACGAATCGGACCCGGTCTGGCGCCTGCCGCTGCATCAGCCCTATGCCCGTCATCTCCGGTCCAGCGTCGCCGATATCGGCAATGTCGGCGAGGGCGGATATGCCGGCGCCATCATTGCGGCACTTTTCCTGGAAAAATTCGTTTCGAAAGCGACCCCTTGGGTCCACTTGGACGTTTTCGCTTGGAACGCCGGCGATCGTCCCGGGCGGCCGAAGGGAGGCGAGGCGATGGCTCTCAGGGCCGCCTTCGCGGTCATCGGCCGGCAATTCGGAAGATAGCCGGCAGGCGGCCGCGAGGACCGGCGCGGGCGCTCATCCTTACGGAGGCGGAACGACGACCGATGACGATGGATCTGAAACCTCCGCAGGCGCTCGAAATGTGGCGCCGCACCCTTGTCGAGACGGTCCGGCGCGAGCAGCCGGACCTGTCGGCGCGTCAGCTCGCGCTGATGCTGACCGTCTATCTCACACCGCCGCCGCACACCGTTCGGGGGCTTGCGGCGGCGCTCAACGTGTCTAAGCCCGCGATCACGCGTGCGCTTGACCGGCTCGGGGATTTGGGCTTGATCAAGCGGAAGACGGACGAGACCGACAAAAGGAACGTGCTCGTCCAGCGAACGGCCAAGGGCGCGGCCTATCTCTCCGAGTTCGGGGACCTGATCGTTTCCGCGGCCGAAAGGACGGAATGAAGGATGGCATGAAGCTCGACGCGGAACTGGACCCGAACATCAATCCCTGTCGCCCCGATCTCGCGGCGGCGCATCTTCGGGACTTGGTCGCGGCAGAGCGCTATGTCGAAGGCTCCCGCCGGCAGGCGGTGCGGGGGATCGTGCCCCTGCGCGGCCGGCCGGACGAGACCGCGCCGCAGACGAGCGAGCTGATCTACGGCGAGACCTTCGTCGTTTACGAGGAGAAGGATGGCTGGGCCTGGGGGCAGTGCGAGGCCGACGGGTATGTCGGCTATGCCCGGGCGGGCGGGTTGTCGGCTGAGGTGATCGAGCCGACCCATCGCGTTTCGGCCCTGCGCTGCTTCGTTTTCCCCGAGCCCAGCGTCAAGACCGCGCCGCTCAAGGCGCTGAGCCTGGGCGCCCGGGTCGCGGTCACGGATCGCCGGGACCGCTATCTCCGCATCGCGCCGGAAGGCTGGGTGCACGAGACGGCCGTCGAGCCGGTCGGCTCGGTGACGCCTGACTACCTTGCCACGGCTCGCCGCTTCCTGGGGGTGCCCTATCTCTGGGGTGGCCGGTCCAGCCTGGGCATCGACTGCTCGGGCCTGGTGCAGGTCTCGCTCGGGGCTGCCGGGATCAGGGTTCAGCGCGACACCTATCTGCAGCGGGACACCCTGGGGGATTCCGTCCCGCTCGACGGCCGCCCGCTCGAGCGCGGCGACATCGTCTTTTTCCCGGGGCATGTGGGCATGATGCTCGACGACCGGACGCTGCTCCATTCGACGGCGTATTGGATGACCGTCTGCGAGGAGCCGGTCGCCGACGTGGCGGCCCGGACCCTCGAGTCGGAGGGGGCGGGAATTGTCGCGGTCCGCCGGCCGACGCGCGGCTGACGCCGCCGGCCGCGGTCAGTCGTCCCGTCCGCGACCCCGCCGTCCCAGCCAGAGAAAGCCTGCCATCAGAAGGCCGGCGACGACGGCCGCGATCACCAGCGCAAAGCCGCCGGAACCGATCCGGGCGTCGACGTCGCTCGTGATCACGAAGGCCCAGGTGCCGATCACCGCCAGGAAGAGGACGATCCCGGCGACGAGCAAGGGAATGGGCGACATGGGACGGGCTCCCTGAAATCTCCGCCAAGTTTCCGCCCGTTCCGGACCGGGCGATCGGGAGTATGATCGTCCTGGAACGGCCGGGCGCCGGCACCCTATCCCCGGGATGCCGGCGGTGGAAGGGGATCGGGCCCAGGACGTTCGGCCGGCAGCGCTGGAGGGTGCCATGGTTCATGTGCCACGCAAGCTTGCGGTCCTGCTGGCCGCGTTTTTGCTGATGGGGGCGGGAGCGGGCGGTGGCCCGGGCTGCAGCCCGCCGCCCGCCGATTCTCCTGCGACGAACGAGGACCGTGGGGACGATGGCGGCGACGGGTACTGAATGACCGCGGTTTCCGGAAGCCGGAGCGTGCCGGCAGGCAGAGCGCCAGTCGTCGGGCAAACGGGCGTGATCAACCGGCTGCGCCTCGCGAGCGGGCTCGTCCTCCTGGCCTTCCTCACCGGCCATCTTCTGAACCATGCGCTCGGCCTTATCTCGGTCGAGGCGATGGGCCAGGCGCTCTTTCTGTCGATCGCGCCCTGGCGGACCCGGATCGGGACGACTCTCCTGCTCGGCGCTCTCCTGGTCCATGTGGCGGTCGCGCTGCGCGCGCTCTATCTGCGTCGGACGCTGAGAATGCCGTTCTGGGAGGCGACGCAGCTCGGCCTCGGGCTCCTGATCCCGCTCATGCTGGCGGAACACGTGCTGGGCACGCGGGTCGTCACCGACCTGTTCGACGTCCGCAGCGAATACGTCCTGGTCCTGACCGCGCTTGCCGTCCGCGCGCCGGGACAGGGGCTGCTCCAGGCCGGGCTCGTCGTCATCGCCTGGGGGCATGCCTGCATCGGCCTGCATTACTGGCTGCGGCTGAAGCGGTGGTATCGGCGGTTCCTGCCGGTGGCCTATGGAATCGCCCTACTGCTGCCCGCCCTTTCCCTGGCCGGTTTTCTCGCCGCCGCCATGGAGGTCCGGCGCCGCGCCGCCGCCGATCCCGGATTCGCCGAAACAGTCCTGGAACGCGCCCGGGTCACGGCCGAGTCGTCGGCCTTCGTCGATACCGGCACCTTCTGGATCGAGACGGGCTTCGCCGCGGCCGTCGCCGCCGTCCTGCTGGCCCGGGAGGCCAGGAAGGCGTTTCTTCGCCAGGGCGGGCGGCCGACGCTCACCTATCCCGGCGGCCGGACGGTCGAGGTGCCGCCGGGGGCGTCCGTCCTGGACGTGAGTCGCGCCAACGGCATCCCCCATGCCGCCGTGTGCGGTGGCCGGGGGCGCTGTTCGACCTGCCGAATCAGAGTCGGGGAGGGTGCCGAAAACCTGCCGCCCCCGCAGGCAGAGGAGCGCCGCGTGCTGGCGCGAATCGGCGCGCCGGCGAATGTGCGCCTCGCGTGTCAGGTCCATCCGACGGCGGATCTCGAGGTGACACCCCTGTTGCCGGCGCGGGCGACCGCGCGCGACGCCTCTGGCGCCCCCGGCTATCTGCAGGGCGAAGAACGGGAGATCGCGATCCTCTTTGCCGATCTGCGCGGTTTCACGACGCTTGTCGACACGAAGCTTCCGTTCGACGTCGTGTTCATCCTGAACCGCTATTTCGAAGCCATGGGCCACGCCATCGAGAGAGTCGGCGGCCGGCTGGACAAGTTCATCGGAGACGGCGTGATGGCGGTCTTCGGGGTCGAGAGGGGCGCGGCGGAAGGCTGCCGCCGGGCGCTTGCCGCCGCCGCGACGATGGCGGAAGAGCTGGAGATCCTGAACCGCACGCTCGTGCATGACCTGCCCCTGCCGTTGCGCATCGGCATCGGAATCCATGCCGGACCGGTCATCGTCGGCGAGATGGGCTATGGCCGGGCCAAGTCGCTGACCGCGGTCGGCGATGCGGTCAACATCGCCAGCAGGCTGGAGGAGCTGACGAAGACCTATGGCGTCCAACTCGTGATCTCCGATCACGTGGCCCAGCTTGCGGGCCTCGACGTGTCGACCCTGGATGCCCGGGAAACGGCCCTCAGGGGCAAGACTGGGCGCATCCGCCATTACCCGATCGCTTCCGCCCTCGATCTTCGATCGCGGTGAATGCTGGACGGAATTAACATATATTTTACTCGGCAGCCCCTATTCCCGACCGGAATGATTGTTTCGCGTGTCTGATGGGGATCCATCTATTCGGGGGGCTGGAATGAGCGACGAACACACAACGAGTGACGCCGCGGAAGAGACGGCAGTCGTCGCAGCGAACGAGACCGACGGGGTCGCCGATTCGGCTCCTCGGAAGCGCGGCATCGGGATCGGCGGCAAGCTGATCGCTGCGTTCTCCACGGTGTCCGCGATCACGCTGGTCGCCTGCGGCCTTGCTTGGTTCTCGTTCGACAAGGCGCAGACTGCTTTCAGGGAGATCACCGAAGGCAATCTGCCTTCGATTCTCGCGGCCCAGCGGCTTTCCGAGGCAAGCACCAACTACACGGCGGGCCTGCCCGTGCTCTACACGGTGCAGGACAGCAGCAATCTGACGAAACAGGCGATCATGCTCAGCGGCCACATCAAGGTCATGAGCGACGCCGTTGCGGAGTTGGAGGGCCTGCAGCTCGATCCGGCCGGGCTTGCGCGTGTGCGCGAGGACGTCGCCGCCATGTCCAGCGGCCTGGAGCCCCAGCGGCAGCTCATCGCCGAGCGGCTGGAGCGCGAGGCCCGACGTATCATGCTGAGCGGCCGGGTGGCCGAGCACCATGATGCCCTGAACGCCGCGCTCTGGCCGATGATCCAGAAGGCGCAGTTCCGGATGATCAGCGCCGGCCTGGATCTCAGCAACAGTACGAGCACGTCGGTCCGGGATCTGACCGGTACCGCCGCGGGGCAACTGGCTACCGTTCTCCAGCTGCGCGGCGACCTTGCCCAGTCAGTCGCGCTGGTCCTGCAGGCGTTTTCGGCCCAGGGCACGGGCGAGATCACGAGCCTGGCCGCGGCTCAGCAGGAGGTGCAGGAGCGGATCAACGCCGCGCGCCAGACGCTGAGGGCCGGTGCCTCCCAGGAGGAATTCGACCGGCTCGTCGACCGGCTTACCGCGCTGATGACGGGCGACGGCGAAGCCAATCTCTTCAATGTCGCCCGGTCGCTGGTCGGCCGGATCGACGGCGCCTCCCTCGTCCTTGCCAACTCGGCGCGGCAGGAGATTGCCGAGGTCAACACGCAGCTCAGCGAAATTCTGGACCAGCTTGCGGACGAGGCCCACGAGGCCATGGTCGAGAAGAGCGAGCAGCTCACGGCCGGGCTGTCCCAGAATGTCGATGCGCTGGTGCGCCAGGACCTGCAGACCTTCCGCTCGCTGCTCGAGCTGTCGTCCAAGGCGAACCTGGTCGCGGGCCTGCTCAACGAAGCGGCGGGGACGACCGACCGCAATCGGCTTGCCGCCCTGGAGCAACGTTTCATCATCTCGGTCAGCGAAGTCTTGGGCATCCAGGACAAGCTGAGCCGCGCCGGCGACTACTCGGAGCTGTCCGGACCGCTCGAGGGGCTGATCGCCGTCGGCAACGGTGATAACAGCCTGTTCAAGGTGCGCCAGGCCGAGCTCGACATCCAGGACCGGGCGGATGCGCTGATGGCGCAGAACCGCGAGCTGTCCGAGAAGCTGCAGTCCGAGGTCTCCTCCATCACCACGGCGGCGCAGACCACGACCGACGAGGCGAGCGCCTCGGCCCAGACGGTCATGCAGGCGAACCGGATGTCGCTCCTGGCGATCGCCGGGGCGAGCATCCTGGTTTCGGTCCTGATCGGCTGGCTCTATGTCGCGCGTGGGCTGGTCCGCCGCCTGACGCGGCTTGCCGGCGCCATGCGCGCGGTCGCCGACGGCGATCTGGACCTTGAGCTCAAGACCAGCGGCGCGGACGAGATCACGGACATGGAGCGTGCGCTCATCGTCTTCCGCGATACCGCCCGCGAGGTCGAACACGCGAATGCGCGGGCCGAGGCCGAGCGGCAGCGGGCGGCCGAGGAGCGGCGTCTGGCCCGGGTCGCGCTGGCCGACGAGTTCGAGGCGAATGTCATGCAGGTGGTGGACGCGGTTTCGACTGCGGCGACCGAGATGCATGCCACGGCGACCTCGATGCGCAGCACGGCGGATCGTACCAGCACCGTCTCGCACGGGGCGGCCAGGGCGTCCGAGGCGGCTTCGGGCGGCGTGCAGACCGTGGCCGCGGCCGCCGAGGAGCTGGCGGCTTCGATCGAGGAGATCGGGCGCCAGGTGCAGCGGTCGACGGAGATCGCCGGCCGGGCGGTCACGGACGCCGAACGGACGAACGAGACCGTCCAGGGGCTGGCCCGCGCGGCGCAGAAGATCGGCGAGGTGGTGAAGCTGATCACGGACATTGCGGAGCAGACGAACCTGCTGGCGCTGAATGCGACGATCGAGGCGGCGCGGGCGGGCGAGGCCGGCAAGGGCTTCGCGGTGGTGGCGAGCGAGGTGAAGAACCTGGCCAACCAGACCGCCAAGGCGACCGAGGAGATCGCCGCCCAGATCACGGCCATGCAGTCGGTCACCGGCGAGGCCGTCTCGGCCATCGACACGATCGGCCGCACGATCCAGTCGATCAACGAGATCGCGACTTCGATCGCCTCGTCGGTCGAGCAGCAGGGCGCCGCGACCCAGGAGATCGCTCGCAACGTTCAGCAGGCCTCGTCCAGCACGACCGAGGTCTCGGAGAACGTGCAGGAGGTCAGCCTGGCCGCGGCCGAGACGGGCAAGTCCGCAGGCGAAGTGCTGGATGCCGCCTCGCAGCTCGCCCGCGAGGCGGAGACCCTGCGCAGCCAGGTGAACCAGTTCCTGGACAAGGTCCGCGCGGCTTGAGCCCAGGACCGTCGCAGGAGAAAACGGACGGGGGTCGCGGCGACGCGGCCCCCGTCTTCTTTTGGGCTAAAACGGGGATCCGGCAGGTCCCTTAATCCTTTTGCGTCATGGCATCAGGTCCCAATCCGTTGGACAAGCGAGGGACAAGGCGCAAAGATTGGAGTCGTTCGAAGCCGTCGGGCTCTCTCACTTCGCCAAAGGGAGAAGGCTCCATGGATGTATTCGCTGACGCCGGTTGCGGAGGACGCTGATGGGAGCGCCGCGGCAGCCCGCTTCCGGTTCGGGCCAGGGCCCCCATCCCGCGGAAGCGCCCGTCGTCGACGGAGCGACGGCGGCCCGGCTTCTCCGGCATGCCGGATTGAAGGTCACGCGACAGCGGACCGACCTTCTGCAACTCCTGATGAGCGACAATGGCCGCCGCCTGACGCCCGAGCAGCTTCATTCGGCCGCGATCGCCGCAGGGGTCCGGACATCGCTTGCGACCGTCTACAACACGCTCGGCCGGCTTGCCGAGCATGGGCTGCTTCGGCGCATCGTTGCGGACGACCGCAAGACGTTTTTCGACCCTGTCCCGCAGCACCATTCCCATCTCTATATCGAAGGCACGGGCGAACTTCGTGACCTCCCCGACCGGTGGTTCGATCTCGAGGAGATTTCTCGCCGGCTGGGCGGCGTCGATGCCGGGAAGGTGGAGGTACTTGTCCGAATCCGCTCGAGCGCCGGATTGTCGGCCGCCGACGGGGAGGACGGAGCGGAGAGGGGCGGGAAAAAGGCGGCCCGATCCTGAGGATCGGGCCTAGGGTCACCCCGGCTTTGCTGACCGTCGAAAATCCGGGGCGTTCCGTGGAATCAGTGCCGCTCCGCCCGAAAGGGTTCCCGTTCCGTATTGCGGATCCGGACCGGTTTCGGTCCCCCGCCATGTTCAGGCCCGGGTCCTTGACGCGGGGCCGCCTTCGGCGGAAGGCCCCGCCCAGGGCGTATCCGGACCGCCGCACCAGCCCTTTGAACCGGCCTCGAGCGAAGCGTCGTCGGGCGCAACCGGCCGAAAGGATTTCCGGGCCCGGTCTCGCGGGAAAGGCCGGAGCGCCATTCCCGTTCGTTCAGTCTGAAAGGAATCGTCCGGCGGGATAAATAGATTGTTTCGATTGCAACGATAGGGACGCATTATCGTAACCGGTGTCGGACGCCGATAGACAGGCGGCATCCACGGGGCGCACTCGACGGGCAGGGTCGATACGTGGTTGACTGCGGCTGTCCGATCCGGAAGCCGTTTGCGATGCTGCTCGACCCCGACCTTCTCAAGCTCTATCTCGTCGCCGCCGTCGTCCTCGTCCTGGCGCCCGGTCCCGATTCGCTGCTGGTGCTGACGCGAAGCGTCGCCGACGGCAGGCGGGCCGGCTTCGTCTCGACGGCCGGCATCACGCTCGGCAATCTGGTCCATGCGACGGCCGCATCCGCCGGCATATCCGCGCTGATCGCCGGCGCCCCGGCGCTGTTCGACCTGCTGCGGCTGGCCGGCAGCTGCTATCTCGCCTGGTTGGGGGCGAAGGCGATCCTCGGCGCGAGGGCGGCGTGGCGGAGCGCCGGACGGGGCGAACTGCTGGCCGCACCGGCACGCCGGCCCGGCCGCACCTTCGTCCACGCGCTGCTGACCAATCTGCTCAACCCGAAGATCATCCTGTTCTACCTGGCCTTCGTGCCGCAGTTCGTCGCGCCCGCACTCGGCCACGTGGCGCTGCAGACCTTTCTCCTGGGCGCGCTCCTCGCGGTCATGGGTGCCGCCTACATGATCGGCTTGACGGTTTTGGGGGCGGGCGCGGCGCAAAGGGCGTTCCGCAGCGGCAAGGTCCGCGCGGCTCTCGACGGCGCGGCGGGACTCATCTTTCTCGGCTTCGCCCTCCGCCTGTTCCTGACCGAGCGGAAATTCGCCTGAGGAGTTACGCTGCTCAGTGCCGCGCTTCCGCGCCGTCGATCCAGGT
>JAJUFW010000704.1 GCA_029263555.1 Alphaproteobacteria bacterium | reverse complement strand
GGTCACCTTGACTTCGGCCTCGTCGCCCACCTTCGCCATGAAGCGCTCGTTCACCAGCCGGGCGAACACCGCCGGAACGAAGCCCTTGAAGCCCAGCGACGGATTGTTGATCGTCGCCTGGTTCTCGTTCATCACCTCCTCGACCGCGGCCATCTGCGCCCTGAGCAGCCGCCCTTCCAGGGAGGCGGGATCGGTCGAAAGCGGATCGACGCCGGTCGTTTCCCGATAGGTTTCGACGACCTGCCGGACCACCGCCTCACCGGTCAGCCCCTTATCCCGGGCGGTCGGTTCGTTGATGATGTCCTGATTGCTGGCGATCACCGCGCGCGCGGCCCTGAGGAAGGCTGCGACGCTCTCGGCCACGCGCTCCTCCTCGCTGCGCTGCAGGGCCGCGTTCGGCGGCAGGTTACCGGCAGGCGCGGCCTCGGTTCCCGGGCCGGCCTCGTAATCCTGGGCGCCCGCCAATAGTGGAAGCACAAGGAACAGGGCAACTGCGGCAGCCGTCGCTCCGGTTTTCCCCCGGAGCGGACGGCCCCGTGCGACGATGCGGTTTGCCATGGCCTTCCCCGCCGGACGATGGTACCGGCTCCGGTACCGGCCGAAACCATCTTAACCTCTTGTTAACCATGATGCGCTACTCGCGGTCCAGCCGTTAGGGGTTTTTATTCCTAGACACGGGCGTCGCGCAGGCGCTTCGGATTGAAACCCGGCCGCCGCCATGGGAAAGTGAGCCCCCTTTGCGTTACCCAAGGCCGGCCGACACCGGTCAAACGTTCGCGGGAGGCGGTGAGGATTCAAGGAAGCGCGACGATGGCGGGGGTCAGCCGGAAGCCGGTCGGATCCGGAACGGGGCGCCATGCCTGAGACGGCCGGGCGGGTCCTGCGCGCCCATCTCGGCATGCTGCTGTGGGCGCTGATCATCGGGCTGTCCTTTCCGGCCGTCGGTCTCCTGACCCCGGGACTGCCGCCGCTTCTCCTGACCGCGCTCCGCTTCGCGATCGCCGTGCTGGCGCTCATCCCCCTGCTGCCCCGAAGCCGTGATCTCCGGCCCGGCCTGCCGGGGTTCGCGCTCTATCTTGCCATGGGGCTGACCCTTGCCGGCTTCTTCGGCGCCATGTTCTGGGCCGCCCACCGGACCACCGCCCTATCCATGGCGACGCTTTACGTCAGCGTTCCCCTTCTGACCTATGGCCTCGGCCGGACGATCGGCGTGGAGCCGCGGGCGGGCGCCCTGCTCTCGATCCTGACGCTGGGCGCTGCCGGCGCGCTCGGCCTTGCCTGGGCCGAGGCGGGAGGCTTCGGCCGTATGCAGTTCGGGTGGGGCGAGGCCGTGTTCTTCGCCGGATGCGTCGCCTCGGCGCTCTACCCGGTGCTGACCAAATGGGGGCTGAACCGCAGTTGGCTGTCGGAAAGCGCGGCGGTCCGCAGCTTCTGGAGCCTTGCCATCGGCAGCCTCGCGATCGCGCTGATCGGCCTGACGCAGGAAGCGCCCGCGGCGCTCGCCGCGCTCATGACCTGGACCGACGCGCTGGTGATCCTCTGGCTGGGGGTGGCGTCCAGCAGCCTAACCTTCTGGCTGCAGCAGCGCGCGACCGCCGTCCTGACGCCAGGAGCCGTCACGGCCTACAGCTATCTC
>JAJUFW010000227.1 GCA_029263555.1 Alphaproteobacteria bacterium | reverse complement strand
CGTCTTCGTCCTCGAGCTCGTACTGCGCATCGGCTATCGCCGCGGCGCCTTCTTCACGGATGGCTGGAGCATTTTCGACCTTTTGGTGGTGGCGATCGCGCTCGTTCCCGCCTCGGGAAATCTGTCCGTGCTCCGGGCGCTTCGGGTGCTCCGGGTGCTGCGGCTGGTCAAGATGGTGCCCCGGCTGAAGCGCATCGTGCAGGCGCTCCTGTCCTCTATTCCGGGTGTCGGAATGATCCTCGTGCTCATGGGCATTCTCTTCTATGTCGGCGCGGTGATCACGACCCGGCTTTTCGGCGCAGAGTTTCCCGAATGGTTCGGGACCATCGGGGCTTCGCTCTACAGCCTGTTCCAGATCATGACCCTCGAAAGCTGGTCGGCCGGCATCGTTCGGCCGGTAATGGCGGAATATCCCTATGCCTGGGCTTTCTTCATTCCTTTCATCCTGGCCACCAGCTTCACGATCCTGAACCTGGTCGTGGCCGTCATCGTCGACGCATTGCAGACGGTTCAGGCAGACGAGCCCGAGGCGACCGGCCGCGGTCCCGAAGAGGCTTCGGCTGCAGCCGACGAAGCGCTCGCCGAGGAGCTTCGCCTTCTGCGCCGGGAGGTCGGCGAACTTCGCGAAATGCTGCGGATCCAGACGGGTGCGGGCCGGGGCGGGTAGAGGCGAATTCCCGCGCCCGCGGATCCTAAATCCAAAGCAATAAGTGACAAATTCGAGATAAATGTCTGTAATAAGATTGTGTTAATTTTCATAACCCACGGTTCGGGCCAAAAGAACAGGGCCCGGCATGACGGCATTTTTGATTGTCTCTCTCATGTGCGTGACTATCGCCGCCGGATTTGCGGCGCTGGTCGGCCTGATCTGGCCGCAGGTAGTGCTGTGGAGCGAGAATCCGAGGCGCTACCAGGCCTTCCTGATCTATTCGTTCGTCGCGATCATAGCGGCAGCGCTTCTGCTTACCATCACTTGGCCGGATGACAGGCTGCCGCGGGATCCGATGCCCTCCGACGCGGCTGCGCCCGAACCGGCCGCGGCAGAGAGGCCAAAGGCCGGAGAGACGCTCGAAAAGCTCAAGATCGCGCTCGAGAGAATAGATGCCGAACTGAAGGTTGGGCTCGTCGCGCTCGGAAACGGACGCTATCGGGTGGAGGCGAGCGTCACCCGTCCCGCGGCGGGGGGCGCCCAGCGCTATGTCGCGGATACGGCTTCCCAGATCCGGAAGATGGGTGAGGTCATACAGCAGTCCGGAGCTCCGGTCGCCGGCGTCACCTTTGACGTCCGTCTGCCGGGCGGCGGCGGACGGAAGGAAATCTCGCCCCAGACGCTGATCTACCGCATCCGGATCGGACCCGAGGATTTTGCCCAGGCGGACTGGGACCGGCTGACCGACGGCCAGATTCTCGACCTGGTCGAGGTCGAGGCGACCGACCGCGGACGCGACCTGATCTTCGACTACTGCGCCGTGCACGGGGACAGGAGCCCGCAGTTCTGCCTGGACACCCTGTTCTGAGGCACGCCTGCAGCCGGGGCCGCCCGGTCGCGGGCTCCCGCCCTGGGGCTGGCCCTTTTTCGGCCGGTCGTCCAGGATGGGAAGGCGCAAGGGCAGCCGGCAGGAGCGCTTTCGGTGAGTGCCATCTCTATCCTCTGGATCGCGGCATCCTCGGTCGTCTTCGTCGCCGCCGCTTCCGCCTCGAGATGGTATGTCGAAAGCCCGCGACCTTGGACGCTGCTGGCCGCTCTTTCCCTCTATACCGTCGGCAACCTGATTATCATCAGGCTCATGCGCGATTTCGGGCTCGGGGTCGCGATCTCGCTCAGCACGGTCGTGCAACTCGTGCTCGTCAACGTCATTGCCGTTGCCGTCTTCCGCGAGCAGGTCGGCCAGCTCCAGGCGGCGGGCATGGCGCTCGGCGTGCTGGCGGTCGGGCTGATGCTGGCCGGCACCGGGGAGCCGCGATAAGGCTAGGCCGCTTAGAGATGCCGGGCTCCGGCCGATGGCGCGCGACGGCGGCGGACGGCCGATGGCCGCTGCATCTCGAAGGCGCGGCTGTGGGCCCGGCCGAACAGGCGGACGCCGGGCCGCTTCATCAGCGGGACGAGAATGGCGCCGGCGACGAAGCCGCCGACATGGGCCCAGAACGCGACCCCGCCCTCGGCCGTGGGCGTCGTTGCGCCGCTGATAAACTGCATCACGAACCAGAGGCCCAGGACGAGCGCCGCCGGCACGCTGATGATCCTGACGAAGACGAAGACCACGATCATGATGTAGACGTTCGCCCGTGGGTGCAGCATCAGATAGGCGCCCAGCACGCCCCCGATGGCCCCGCTGGCGCCAATCATGGGAATGACCGAGTCCGGGGCCGCCAGGCTGTGGGCCAGCGCGGCGACCGCGCCGCAGGCAAGATAGAACACGAGGAACCGGGCCCGACCCAGCGCCTCTTCGACATTGTTCCCGAAGATCCAGAGATACAGCATGTTGCCCAGCAGATGCAGCCAGCCGCCATGGAGGAACATGGAGGTGAAGACGCTCATCCAGCCGGGAACAAGGTAAAGGTCGGGATCGAGCCGCGCCTCCCTGAACAGCACGGCCGGAATGACGCCCAGGGCATAGACGACGGCGTTCGCCTCGGGGCCGAGGGAGAGCTGCCAGAAGAAGACGATGGCGCAGGCGATCATGAGGCCGTAGGTCACGACCGGCGTGCGCCGCGTCGGATTGTCGTCGTAGAGGGGGATCGTGAACATCGCGCCTCGTCTCTGTCCGGCGGGCGGGCTTCGCCGGGAACGAGAAATAGAACGCCGGGGCGACGACGGCGGGGCCAGCCCCCGGCCGGAAGGCGGCCGAGGGCGTTCGGCCCCATTGCACCGCGAGGATCAGCCGGCGGGCAGGGCCCGTTCGACCAGGGCTGCCCAATAGGCGACGCCGATCGGCAGGATTTCGTCGTTGAAGTCGTAGTTCGGGCTGTGCAGGACGCGGCCGCCGTCGGCCGGGCCGTTCCCGAGCCAGATATAGCATCCCGGACGTTCCTGGAGCATGAAGGCGAAATCCTCGGCGCCCATGCTGGGCGCCAGGTCGCCGCGGACATTCTCGCGACCCACGACGGTAGCCGCGACCTCGCGCGCGAAGGCTGTTTCCTCCGCGGTGTTCACGGTCACCGGATAGCCCGGGTGATAGCTGAAATCCATGGCGATTCCGTACGCTGTGGCCAGGCCTTCGCACATGCGCCGCAGAGCCGGTTCCACCTGATCTCGGATTGCGGCGCTCAGGGTCCGGACGGTGCCGCGGATCAGCGCGGTTTCCGGAATCACGTTCCAGGCGTCGCCGGCATGGAACTGCGTGATGCTGACGACCACCGCGTCGGTCGCGGGCACGAGACGGCTCGCCACGGTCTGGATGGTCGACACCAGGTTGGCGGCGGCGACGATCGGGTCGCGGCCCATATGGGGCATCGCCGCGTGGGACCCTAAGCCTCTCACCTGTATTTCGAAGGTGTCCATGCTGGCCATCACCGGTCCGTCATGGACGGCCACGGTGCCGACCGGAACGCCGGGCCAATTGTGCATCCCGTAGACCGCCGACATGGGAAAGCGCTCGAACAGCCCGTCCCTGACCATCTCGCGGCCCCCGCCCTTGGTCTCCTCGGCCGGCTGGAAGATGAAGTATGCGGTGCCGCTGAAATTCCGGGTCTCCGCCAGATACTTCGCCGCGCCCAGCAGCATGGTGGTGTGGCCGTCATGGCCGCAGGCATGCATCTTTCCCGGAACGGTCGACCGGTACGCGACCTGGTTCGCCTCCTCGATCGGCAGCGCATCCATGTCGGCGCGCAGTCCGATCGCCTGGTTTCCGCCGCGACCCGCCTGCAGCACCCCGACGACCCCCGTCCCGGCCAGCCCTCGATGCACCTCCAGCCCAAACTCCTCGAGCTTCCGGGCGACGAAGTCGCTGGTCCGGTGCTCCTCGAAGCCCAGCTCCGGATGGGCATGCAGATCGCGCCGCCATTCGGTCATTTCGGCGTGCATCGCGCGAATTCGGTCGTCAGTGATCATGGTCTCGTTCCCGTTCAGCCTCTCCGTTCAGGCTCCGGTCCCGAGGGAACAACTTTCACCTCCGATTAACAAGAGGGCCGGTCGCGCTCCCGTGACCCGGAACCCCTTCCGGCGAAGGCTGTTGGACCAATAGGCCGCGCACGAGCCGCCGGCCGACTGGCGAACCGGTGGAGGCAAGGATGGGAGTCCGGCTGAAGAGGGTGGAAGACCAGGTGATCGTGATCACCGGCGCCAGCAGCGGGATCGGTCTCGCGACGGCGCGCATGGCCGCCGAACGCGGGGCGAAGGTCGTGCTCGTGGCGCGTGAGCAGGAGGATCTCGAGCGCATCGCGGCGGACATCCGGTCCATCGGCGGCAGCGCAGCGACGGTGGCCGCCGACGTCGCCGACGAGGAGGCTATGGAGCGCGCGGCCGAAACGGCCATCCGCGAGTTCGGCGGGTTCGACACCTGGGTCAACAATGCCGGAACGTCGGTCTACGGCAATATCATGGACGTTCCGCTTGCCGATCAGCGGCGCATCTTCGAGACGAACTACTGGGGCGTCGTGCTGGGCTCCCGGATCGCGGTCCGGCATCTGAAGGACCGGGGCGGTGCGCTGATCAATATCGGCAGCGTGCTTTCGGACCAGGCGATGCCGCTGCAGGGCGTCTATTCGGCGTCCAAGCATGCGGTCAAGGGCTTCACCGATGCCCTGCGCATGGAGCTGGAGGCCGAGCACGTGCCCGTCTCGGTCACGCTGATCAAGCCGGGGGCCGTCGATTCGCTCTATGAGGAGCATGCCAGGACCTATCTGGGTGCCGAGCCCCGGAACCCGCCGCCGGTCTACGCGCCGGAAGTGGCGGCACGGGCAATCCTGCACGCCGCAGAGCATCAGGTGCGCGACCTGGTCGTGGGCAGCGGGGGCAAGGCGCTTTCGATGATGGGACGCTATGCCCCCCGGCTGGGCGACCGCCTGCTCGGTCGGGCCATGGTGCGGTTCCAGCGGGGCGGACCGATCACCGGCATGCGCCGGGATAATCTTTACGAGCCGGCCCGTGATGGGCGCGTCCACGGTCAACGACACGCCATGGTCCGCCGGCACAGCGTCTATACGGAAGCCGCCATGCATCCGATGACCGCCGCCGCCATCGTCGCCGGTCTGGGCGCGCTGGCCTTTGCGGCGATGAATCAGCTCGCGCCGCGGGCGAGGGGACATGGCCCCCAGGGGCCGGCCATGTCCTACGGTCCTGCGAGAAGAGTCGGCGGCTCGCAATTCGGATATCCCCCGCCTCGCCAGGTCGGACGGGCGGCGGAACCGCCGGCACCGGCCTTCGAAGCGTCCGAGACCTCCCAGAGCGGCCGGTCCGGTCCGGTCGAGTGACGGCACCCCTCGCCACCGTCGGGTTATCCGTCTCTGCAGCAGGGCGCCGCCGCG
>JAJUFW010000094.1 GCA_029263555.1 Alphaproteobacteria bacterium | reverse complement strand
CCGAGCATTTGGACTTCACCCAATCCTTGCCACGTCCGGACCGGTAGGGAGCGTCGCGCTGCTTCGAGACCAGGCCTTCGAGACTGAGGCGGCAGGCATGGCGCAGGACCAGGCCGCCGTCCTGCTCGAAATGCTCGTTGAAACGGAGACTGCCGGGCGCCCCGGCGAAAAGCTGCTGAAGCGCCGCCTTCCTGGCGAGGAGGGGACACCCCGTCAGGTCATAGCCGTCGAGATGGATCAGGTCGAAGGCATAGTAGACGAAACGGTCGGTCCGGCCGGCGCTCAGATCCGCCTGCAGGGCGGAGAAGTCGGACGCGCCGTTCTCGTTCTCGACGACCAGTTCGCCGTCGATGATCGCGGTGTCGACGGGAAGGGCCCGGAAGGCTTTTGCGATCTCGCGTCCGAATCTCTTCGTCCAGTCGAGCCGGGTTCTGGTCAGGAAGCGGACACGGCCGCCCTCGATATGAACCTGCAGGCGGTAGCCGTCCAGCTTGATCTCGTGGATCCAGCGCGCTCCCTTGGGGGTCTTGCCGACAAGCGTCGCCAGCGCGGGCGGAACGAAATCCGGCTTCGGGGCCGCGACCGCGCCCTTCAGCCGGGACGGATCGGGGGAGGGCTTCGCGCCGGACGGGTCTGCGCGCTCCTTGTCGCGGACGATCCTGCCGGTCTTCGACGACCAGCCGGGAGCTTCGCCCTCGACATCGTTGATCATGCGACGGGTTTTCACAGATTCCGGGCGTTCCTCCAGGATGTCGGGATCATCCGCGGCCCGGCTCTCCTCGTCATCCCCCTTGATCAGCAGCCAGTTCTCGCGCTTCTCACGGGGCTTTCCCCGGATCCGTACCAGGTGCCAGCGCCCTCGGAGCTTCTCGCCCTCGAGTTCGAAGTCCAGGTGCCCCTTGGCATAGCCCTTGTGCGGATCGCCGATCGGGCGCCAGCGGCCGCGGTCCCAGAGGATGACCGTGCCGCCGCCGTATTCGCCTTTCGGGATCGTGCCTTCGAAGTCGCCGTATTCCAGGGGATGGTCCTCGACATGGACGGCAAGACGCTTTTCGCCGGGAACGAGGCTCGGCCCCTTCGTCACCGCCCAGCTTTTCAGCACGCCGTCCAGTTCCAGGCGGAAGTCGTAATGCAGCCGCCGCGCGTCGTGCTTCTGGACGACGAAGCGGTCGCCGTCGGTCGCGCCGGCGGACTTGCCGCCCGGCGGCTCGGCCGTCTTCTTGAAGTTCCGCTTTTTCCGATAAGTCTCGAGGGCCATGACGTCAGCCGGCCTTGCGCCTGCCGCCGGTCCGTTTCAGGGGCTGCGTGACGCCGGCGCTCTCCCGGAGGGCGGCCATGAGGTCGATGACCTGGGCCGGCTGCGGGGCCTTCCGGCGCTTGATCTCCCGGCCCTCGATCTTCGCCCTCACCAGCTCCGCAAGCGCCTCTTCGTAGCGGTCCTCGAACTGCGTAGGGTCGAACTCGCCACGCTTGGTTTCGATGATGTGCTTGGCGAGGTCCAGCATCTCGCCCTTGATCTTCAGCTCGGGGATATCCGCGAACGCCTCCCTTGCCGAACGGACCTCGTAGTCGAAGTTCAGCGTCGTCGCGAGCAGGCCGGGGCCCGAGGGGCGGATCAGGACCATGCGCACGCGGCGGAACAGCACCGTTCGGGCAAGGGCCGCGACGTTCCGCTTCCGCATCGCCTCCCGGATGAGGGAATAGGTGGTGTCGGCGACCCGGTCGGCCGGGACGAGATAGTAGGGCCGGTCCAGATAGACGTCGTCGAACTCCTCGCAGGGCACGAAGGCGGAGACGGTCAGCGTCTTGTCGCTATCCGGAACCGCGGCCGCGATCTCGTCCGGCTCCAGCGCGACATACTCCTCCTTGCCGACCTCGTATCCCTTGATCTGATCCTCCTTTTCGACCACGTCGCCGGTATCCTGGTCGACGTACTGGCGATGGACGCGGTGGCCGGTTTCCCGGTTGAGGGTGTGGAAGGATATCCGGCTGGAGGTCGAGGCGGCCGTGTAAAGCCCGACCTGACACGCCAGTTCGGCAATCTTGAGATGACCTTTCCAATTGGCCCGGGGTGCCACGGATCCTGCTCCAGGTTGCCGGAGTCCAACGTGATCCGCATTCGCGGTGTTCCGGGGGGACGCCGGCGCGGAAATGGTGTAAGATCCGTTTCCAGGACGGGCGCGGCTTGTGCGGCGGCCGACCCGCTTTTCGGCCGCTGCGGCCCCGCGGTACCTTCGGAACCGGTTCGGGAGTGGCGACGATGACCATCCGCAATCCTCTCGAGTGGAGCGCCGACCAGCTCAAGTTCGGCAGCCGTGCCTTCCGGTCGGGAGGGCATTCGGTCTACCACCCGCATGAGAGCGTGAACGCGCTGAGACCGGCGATCTGCCGGATCTCCACGGCCGACATCCGCGACGCGCTGCGCAAGGGGCTGGACGATTTCGGCGCCTATCGGACTGACGTCATCTTCCTCTGCATGATCTATCCGATCGTCGGCCTGGTGCTGGCCCGCGCGCTGTTCGGGTACGACATGGTGCCGCTCCTCTTCCCGCTGGCGTCGGGCTTCGCGATCGTCGGTCCGCTCGCGGGCATCGGCCTCTACGAGATGAGCCGCCGGCGCGAGCAGGGGGTGACCGTCGGCTGGGCAGATGCCTTCGGCGTCCTGCGCTCGCCCTCGTTCGCTGCGATCGTGGTACTGGGACTGCTGCTTCTGGCGATACTCGTGGCATGGCTGTTCGCGGCCCAGGCGATCTACAGCGCCACCATGGGGCCCGAGCCGCCGGCATCGATCGGCTCCTTCTTCAGGGACGTGCTCACGACCCGGCCCGGCTGGACAATGATCGGCGTCGGCATCGGTGTGGGCTTCCTGATTGCGCTTCTGGCGTTTTCCGTCAGCGTCATCTCCTTCCCGCTGCTTCTTGATCGCAAGGTCGGGGTGGGAACCGCGGTCTGGACATCCATCATGGCAGTCGCGTCCAATCCCGGACCGATGGCGCTCTGGGCGGTGATCGTGACGGTGGGGCTGGTCGCGGGTTCGATCCCGCTCCTGGTCGGCCTCGCGGTCGTCATCCCGGTGCTGGGCCACGGGACCTGGCATCTCTACCGCAAGGTCGTCCGGCGGGAGCCCGGGCAGGAACTCCCCGTGCCGGAGCGGGGCGGGCCCGCATCGTCCTGAGCGAGCGGGGATCGAGGAAGTCGTCGGTAGAATTGACAATCTCACCGATAGTCCTTCATGATCATGAGCGAAGCCGCCGCAGTTGATGTAACTGTCGGCACGAGACGGGCGCTTCGCGTCATCAACTCGAGGATTTGACGGCCGATATCGGCCGCTCGCGTTTCATCGGCCGAATTGCCGGGCCGCAAGAAGTTTCTCTGACAGCGATCGACGCGAGGCCACCGCCGCGGAGAGTGAACGGGCCGGTACTTGTACTGGACCGGCTCCGACCGCCGGGGTGTGCAGCATGTATATCGCGCTCATTCTCGTTCTGATCGCCGCGGGCTCGGTGCTGTTCCACTTCCTGAGCCCCTGGTGGTGGACGCCGATCGCATCGAACTGGCGCTATATCGACGACACCATCGTCGTCACCTTCTGGATCACCGGCATCGTCTTCACCGCCGTGGTCCTGTTCATGGCCTACTGCATCTTCCGCTACCGGCACCGGCCGGGAAGGCAGGCGGTGTACGAGCCGGAAAGCAAGCGGCTGGAATGGTGGCTCACCATCGTTACGGCGGTCGGCGTGGTTGCGATGCTGGCGCCGGGGCTCGTCGTCTGGAACCAGTTCGTCACGGTTCCGGACGATGCGGCGGAATTCGAGGTCGTGGGCCAGCAATGGCAGTGGACGTTCCGGCTGCCCGGGGAGGACGGCCGGCTCGGCGCCTCCGACATCCGCAACGTGACCTTCGAGAATCCGCTGGGCCTCAATCCGGATGATCCGAACGGCCGGGACGACATCGTCGTCATCGCAGACGACCTGCATCTTCCGGTCGGCCGTCCGGTGAAGGTGCTGCTCCGCTCCGTCGACGTGCTGCACGATTTCTACGTCCCGGAATTCCGGGCGAAGATGGACATGATCCCGGGAACGGTGACCTATTTCTGGTTCACGCCCACCAGGACCGGCCGGTTCGAGATCCTGTGCTTCGAGCTTTGCGGCAGCGGACATCCGTACATGCGCGGGGGCGTCGTGGTCGAGCCGGAGAGCGATTTTCAGGCCTGGCTCGGCCAGCAGCGCACTTTTGCCGAACTGTCGCTGCCGAACGATGGGGAGATCGTGGGCGCAGCCGACTGAGGCGCGCCCGGGAAGACGGAATGCCCGCTCCCGGACCGGTTTCGGGATCGGGCGGGAGGCAACGCAGATGGTCGATATCGCACGTGGCCCGACCGATCTTGTCCCGCCTGCGGAAGTCGAGGATGCCGAGCTCTATCACCCGAAGAGCTGGATCACGAAATACGTGTTCTCCCAGGACGCGAAGGTGATCGCGATCCAGTATTCGCTGACGGCGATGGCCATCGGCCTCGTCGCGCTGGTCCTCTCCTGGCTGATGCGGCTCCAGCTCGGCTTTCCCGGCTATTTCTCCTTCATCTCGCCCGAGAGCTATTATCAGTTCATCACCATGCACGGCATGATCATGGTGATCTACCTGCTGACCGCGCTGTTCCTGGGCGGGTTCGGAAACTATCTGATCCCGCTGATGATCGGCGCGCGGGACATGGTCTTCCCGTACGTGAACATGCTGAGCTACTGGGTCTATCTCCTGGCCGTGCTGGTCCTGGTCGCCAGCTTCTTCGCACCGGGGGGACCCACCGGCGCCGGCTGGACCCTCTATCCGCCCCAGGCGATCCTTTCCGGAACACCGGGCAGCGGGTGGGGCATCGTCCTAATGCTGTCTTCCCTCATCCTGTTCATCATCGGCTTCACGATGGGCGGGCTGAACTATGTGGTGACGGTGCTCCAGGGCCGGACCCGCGGCATGACGCTGATGCGCATGCCGCTCACGATCTGGGGCATCTTCACGGCGACGGTCATGGCGCTCCTGGCCTTTCCGGCGCTGTTCGTCGGGGCGGTGATGCTGCTCTTCGACCGTCTTCTCGGGACCAGCTTCTTCATGCCGGCCATCGTCGAGATGGGACAGTTCCTGGAGCGGGACGGCGGCAGCCCCATCCTGTTCCAGCACCTCTTCTGGTTCTTCGGGCATCCGGAGGTCTATATCGTCGCCCTGCCGGCCTTCGGGATCGTCTCCGACCTGATCAGCACCCATGCGCGGCGCAACATCTTCGGCTACCGCATGATGGTCTGGGCGATCGTCGCGATCGGCGCGCTCAGCTTCATCGTCTGGGCGCACCACATGTATGTCAGCGGCATGAACCCGTATTTCGGGTTCTTCTTCGCCACGACCACGCTGATCATCGCCGTTCCGACCGCGATCAAGGTCTACAACTGGATCCTCACGCTCTGGCGTGGCGACATCCACCTGACCGTGCCGATGCTCTTCGCGCTGGGCTTCGTCGTCACCTTCGTGAACGGAGGGCTCACCGGCCTCTTCCTGGGCAACGCCGTTGTCGACGTCCCGCTTTCCGACACGATGTTCGTCGTCGCCCATTTCCACATGGTCATGGGCGTCGCTCCGATCCTCGTCATCCTGGGGGCGATCTATCACTGGTATCCGAAGATCACCGGAAGGATGCTGAACGACGCGCTGGGCAAGTTCCACTTCTGGGTCACCTTCCTCGGCGCCTACGCGATCTTCTTCCCGATGCACTATCTCGGGCTCATGGGCGTGCCGCGGCGCTATTTCGAGCTGGGGGAGACCATCTCCCTTCAGGAATCGCACAGCCTCAACGCCTTCATCACGGTGGTCGCGCTGCTGGTCGGCTTCGCCCAGATGGTGTTCCTGTTCAATCTGGGCTGGAGCCTGTTCAGGGGGCGTGAGGCGGGCTCCAATCCGTGGCGGGCGACGACGCTGGAGTGGCAGACGCCGGACACGCCGCCGCGCCACGGGAACTGGGGCAAGGAACTGCCGGTCGTCTACCGCTGGGCCTACGACTACAGCGTGCCGGGCGCGGAGCAGGACTTCCTGCCGCAGAACCAGCCTTCTCCCGTGCGCTCCGGCTGAGGCGGGCGCGAGATGGCGGTTACGATCATCT
Source organism: Alphaproteobacteria bacterium (assembly GCA_029263555.1). Taxonomy (GTDB): domain Bacteria; phylum Pseudomonadota; class Alphaproteobacteria; order DSM-16000; family Inquilinaceae; genus JAJUFW01. The sequence continues at coordinate 2,546 of JAJUFW010000094.1, read as the reverse complement.
TCCTTGCGGTCGTCGGGTCGGTGATCGCCTGGTGGCTTTCCCGCCAACGACTGACGTCGAAGCCCTGGCTGGAAGAAGGGGCAGGGGAGCCGCCGGCCGGACCGGGAAGCGGCGGGCCGATCCCGGCCGCCAAGCTCGGACTCTGGGTCTTCCTTGCGGTGGTCGGGTCGCTGTTCGCGCTGTTCATCAGCGCCTATTCGATGCGCATGCATATGGGGGACTGGCGCCCGCTTTCGCTGCCCGACCTCCTGTGGGTCAATACGGGTCTCCTGATCTTCAGCAGCTTCGCCTTGCACCGGGCCGTCCTTGCCGCCCGGCGCGAGGACGGGGGAAATCTGGAAGCGGCGCTGCTGGCCGGTACCGTGTCGGCGGCCGGCTTCCTGATCGGCCAGATCCTGGCGTGGCGGCAGATGGCGGCGGGAGGCGTCTTCCTGGCGAGCAGCCCGGCCGCGTCGTTCTTCTACCTGATCACGGCCGTTCATGGCCTGCACCTTGCCGGCGGCCTCGTCGCGCTGACACGGGCCGGGATCCGGGTCGCACGCGGAGGCGGGACGGAGCGGACCCGCCTCAGCGTCGAACTCTGCGCCGTCTACTGGCACTTCCTGCTTCTGGTCTGGGTGGTTCTTTTCGCCCTGCTGCTGCTGACACGAGGGGGGACGCACTGATGGTGGATCCGGCTATGACCGATATGCGGCGGGATGTCGTTCGGCCGGACGGGCTGCGCGGACTGGCTGCCGACTGGGCGTCGGACCAGCGGGCCTTCAAGAACGTGTCCTGGGGAAAGGCCATGATGTGGATCTTTCTCCTTAGCGACACCTTCGTCTTCAGCTGTTTCCTCCTGTCCTACATGACCGTCCGCATGTCGACGACGGAACCCTGGCCCAATCCCAGCGAGGTGTTCGCCCTTACCATCGGCGGCACCTCCATACCTCTCATCCTGATCGCGATCATGACCTTCGTCCTGATCAGCAGCAGCGGGACGATGGCCATGGCCGTCAATTTCGGCTACCGCCGCGACCGGGTCAGGACGGCCGTTCTCATGCTGGTCACGGCTGCGCTGGGCGCCACCTTCGTCGGCATGCAGGCCTTCGAATGGACGAAGCTGATCATGGAAGGGGTGCGTCCCTGGGGCAATCCGTGGGGGGCGGCCCAGTTCGGATCGAGCTTCTTCATGATCACCGGGTTCCACGGGACCCACGTGACCTTCGGCGTGATCTTCCTGGTCGCGATCGCCCGCAAAGTCTGGCGAGGCGATTTCGACCACCAGCGGCGTGGGTTTTTCACCAGCCGCAAAGGGAACTACGAGATCGTCGAGATCATGGGCCTTTACTGGCACTTCGTCGATCTCGTCTGGGTCTTCATCTTCGCCTTCTTCTATCTCTGGTGAGGGGCGGCCATGACACAGACGGCAGAGGCACCGGTCCAGCACCATCCGATCAGGCTCTATCTGGTCGTCTGGGGATGGCTCTTCGTTCTCAGCGCCGGCTCCTACATGGTCGACTATCTCGAGTTCCAGGGATTGCTCAGATGGGCGCTGATCCTGCTCTTCATGATGCTGAAGGCCGGCCTGATTGTTGCCGTCTTCATGCACATGGCCTGGGAGCGGCTGGCGCTCATCTACGCCATTCTGGTCCCGCCCCTGGTCGTGCTGGTGTTCGTCGGGATCATGGTCTTCGAATCGAACTACACCCTGCTCAACAGGCTGGTCCTTTCCGCATTCGGGGGATGAGCGGGCGGAAGCGGGACGCCCGGCCGGATCCCGGCGGCTAGCCCGCGCCCTCAGCGGGGATGAATGCGCGTAGGAAGGTCCGCACCGCAGCGGCGGCGGAGGCCCGGATCTCCTCCTCCGGGCGGCTTTCGTCGACGAGGCAGGATCCCTGAAAGTCGGCGCCGACAAGGGCGATGAACTGCCGGGCCGCCAGGTCCGGGTCGTCGATGTGGAGATATCCCGAATGGGCCAGCCGGGCCAGGCACGCAGCCAACGTGCCGGCGGCCTTGCCGGGCCCGTTTTCCCGCCAGGTGGCGAACAGCTCGGGAAAGCGTTCAGCCTCCCTCTGGATCATCTTGCGCAAGGATGCCGTCCGGCGATTGCAGACGCAGCTCCGGATGTAGCGGGCGGCGAAGTCCGTCAGCTCCGCTTCGAGGTCGCGCGGGCGCTCGGGGAAGGTGGCGATGAGCGTGAACAGATCGGCAGCCGACCGCTCGATCATGTCGCGCAGGACCGCGAGGAACAATCTTTCCTTGTCGCCGTAGTGATTGTATATCGTCTGCCGCGATACGCCGGCCTCGCTCGCGATCAGGTCGATGCTGGCGCCCGCGAATCCGTCGCGGCAGAAAACCTCTCCGGCCGCCTTGAGGACCGCCAGAACCTTGGAGCACTGGCCCCGGGAGCCCAGGGGAGGGCGCTTCACCTCTTTGTCACCGTCCATGAGCTACAGATAGTCCGTATTGACCGTTTGGACAATGGTGTCCAATAATCTGGACCGGCATGGCAGCCCGTCATGCCGCCTATCCCCCCGAGAGTCTTTCATGCCATCCCAAATGCT
>JAJUFW010000267.1 GCA_029263555.1 Alphaproteobacteria bacterium | reverse complement strand
CCTGTCGGTCGTGATCGTCCGGACGGTCCCTGTTGCACCGTTTTCGGTGGTGAACTTCGCGGCCGGCGCGATGCATATTCGGTTGCGGGATTTCGTTCTCGGCACCGTCCTCGGGATGGCGCCGGGAACGTTCGCATTGACCGTCCTTGGCGGTCAGGTCGCGGAGGTGTTGCAGGATCCCACGCCCGCCACCATAGGCGGGCTGGCCGGTGCCGCCATTCTCGTGACGGCGCTTGCGATCGGGGCGGACCGCTGGCTATCGCAGCGACGGAGCGGATGAGCGACGGCGCAAGCCGTCCGGGGCTGCGGATCGCCACCTACAACGTCCATGGCTGCTTCGGCCTGGATGGCCGCTATGCGCCCGACCGTATCGCCAAGGTCGTGAACGAGATCGCGCCGGACGTGATCGGGCTTCAGGAGGTCGACAACCGACGCCCTTGGCATGAGGGTTTCCACCAGTTTGACTTTCTGCGCCATCGGATCGGCATGAGCGCCATTCCCGGCGCCAGCATCGTCGAGGAGCGAGGGGAGTACGGGAACGTCCTCCTGACGCGCCTCCCGGTGATCGCAGTGACGCGGCTCAACCTGTCCGTCCCCGAACGGGAACCGCGCGGCGCCATCGACGTGGTTCTGAAGGCCGATTTCGGCCTGATCCGGGTGATCTCGACCCATCTGGGCCTGAAACCCGCTGAGCGGAGGCTCCAGATCGAGCGACTGCTGGCCGCGGTGGAGAGTCCTGCGCCGGCAGCGGACCCGATCCTGGCGACCCTGCTGATCGGTGATTTCAACGAATGGCTGCCTCGGGACTTCCGGCTGCGCGACCTGACCGAGCGCTTCTCTGCGGGGTTCACGAGGCCGACCTGGCCGGCTCACATGCCGCTGCTCTCGCTCGATCGCATCTACGTACACCCCGCACCGCGGGTCGCGAGGCTGCAGGTCCATACGGGCGAACCCGCCAGCAGGGCCTCCGATCACCTGCCCCTGTCGGTGGACATGACCTGGTGAGGCCCGGAACCCGGGTCTCCGGGGCGGTGTTGCATCCCCGTCAGAACGGCCAACGAAGCGGAGACATAGGATGGCGAGCGCGGCGACCGACGAGACACGGAAACTCTGGGACATGATCCGTCACATCCGGGTCTGCATGATGACCACGATCGAGGAGGACGGATCCTTAAGGTCGCGTCCGATGGCCGGGATCCAGGACGAATTTGCCGGCGAGTTGTGGTTTTTCACCAGCGCCACCTCCCACAAGACGCTGGAGATCGCGGGGCACGACCAGATTAATCTCTCCTATGCCGATCCCCGCGACCAGTCCTATGTCTCCGTCTCCGGCAAGGCAGACCTGGTCACCGATCGGACGCTGATCGCCGAGAAATGGACGGAGCCGGTACGCGTCTGGTCTCCGAAGGGGCCCGATGATCCCGATCTCGCGCTTTTGCGGGTCGCCGTCGACCGGGCCGAATACTGGGACAGCCCCTCGGCAACGATGACCTATCTCTACGGCTACGCAAAAGCCCGCCTGACGGGAGAGGCTTCCCGTCCGGGTGAGAACGCGAAGATCGATCTCGGTTGACAGATTCCCGTGAAAGAACCCGCGCTCCCCTCTCTTGAGGGGAGCGCATGGATTCAGATGCCCTCGCCGCCGGTATTCCGATCGTCCGCGGCGACTTTCGCAGTGGTTGAGGTCGCGGACTTGGAGCCCGTCGACTTGCTGCCGCGGCCGGACGGCTTGCCCTCCGACCCGCTTTCCGTCATTCCGACGGTCGTGTCCTGGCCGGTGCTCCCGCCTTCCTGGCCCGTGGCGCCGAGGCCTTGGCGATCGGCTTCGGTGCGCGCCGCATCCTGGGCGGCATCGGCGGCGGATTCTGCGACGCGCCGGACCTTCTGGACTTCCTCGCGGCCCATCTCCTTGGCGCGTTCCATGAACTCGTCCCGGGTTTCGCCCATCACCTGGCGTTCCCGCCGGGTCGACGGGATCGCGGCACCCAGAACCGCGCCGACCGCTAGGCCGACTGCCCCCAGGACCAGCGGATGCTCGTCCAGCATATGCTCGAACCCTTCGCGGGTCCGTCCGGCGGTGGATCGCGCCCGGTAGCGCAGGTCTCCCGCGCGGTACCGCGCACCCTCCATCATGCCGCCGGACCGGCTGCGCATGCCGCTCATCCGGCTCCGCGCGGCATGCCCGACGGCACCGAGCCTATCCTTGACGCCCTGGGTCATCTCCGTCGCCCGCTGGCCCGCCTCCATCGCCCGCTGCTTGGCGCGGCTCCAGCCGGACTCCTCCTCGGCCTCGGCTCCCTGGCTGGTGTGTCCCGGTTCCGGCATGCCTTCGCCGTAACTCGTGGCGTACCGGCCGTCCTCTCCGGCACGGTATCGTCCCTCGGGATACTCGGTGGCATATTCGTCACCGTAATCGTGCAGGGAACCGTATCGGCCTCTGGAACGTGTCCGCTCGCGGTCCTCGCGGCTGCCAGCGAGCATCAGCCAGCCAAGCCCGATGGCCGTCACGGCAACCGGAAGCGGGTTATCACGAACCCGCGCCCCGAAATTGCTGGCGAACCCGCCCGGCCCGGACCGCAAATATTCCAGGGCCTGGTCCATGAGCTGGCCGGGCGACAGCTTGCGCTGCAGGCTGTCCAGCGTCTCGTCCATATGCGCCCGGGTCCGCTCGATGTCGCGCTCTATGTCTTCGGGCCGGCGATCGTAGCCGGCCCGCGTCGCCTCGCGGGTTTCGTCCCAGTCCCTGAATTCCGCACGGCCCAGTTCCCGGTCGCGCTCCTCGATAGGATCCGGGTTCGCGCGATGAATGTCGTCTTCACCATATCGGGTCATTTCACGTGCTCCCGGACAAGTTGACCGTCTCTACGCAGAGATTCCGTCGTTCGTTGAGGCGCCAGTTGGCGCGGTTCCAGATTCCTCTGACCGCGCCGCAAGAGGCTGACGCCGATCAGGAGCACGACGAGCCCGACCAGGAGCGGTGCCACCCAGTCCTGCGGCCACCAACGATCGATGATCGCATCGACCCCGATGACGACGGCCTGGAGCAGCACGAGGGCGCCGGCAAAGGCAAGGATCCCGCCGACGGCCATGGATTTCATCCCGGTGCCGGCCTGCTCGATCTTGCCTCGCATCTCCGCCTTGGCGAGATGAAGCTCGTTGCGGAAGAGCTGGGTCAGGTCGTGCGTCAGATCCGAAAGCAAGGTCCCGACGGTTCGCTCGTCCCTATTGACCGCCATGGCTTCCTCCGCTGCTGGACGAGGATCCGCCGGGGGTTGTCGAAGTTCCGGATGCGCCAGGGCTGCTTTCGGCACCGGTGCCGGTCGTGGCCGCGGTCGTCGCGCCTGAACCGGAGGTCGTCGTGCTCGGAATCGGTCGCTCCATCCCTGCCCCGGTCCGGCCGGGTTCGGCATAGGTGCCGGGCCGAAAGTCGGACCTCTGGCTGCCGGTGCCATAGCCGTGCTCATTGCCGAACTCGCGCCCGTAGCGATAGCCGGCCCGGTCTTCGTAATCGTCGTCGTAGTGCTGGCCGTAACGCTGTCGGTACTCTTCACCGTACCGGTCGGCGGTGCGGTCGCTCGATGCCTTGAGGAAGCGGGAAAGGGCGAAGCCCAGCGCGACGGCGCCGCCTATGAACAGGGCGGGCTGACGCCGCGCGAAATCTCCGACATCCGCAATCATGCTATCGAGGTCCCGATCGCGCATCGTTTCCGCGAAGTCGTCCAGGCGTTGCGCCGCACGGTCCGCGATGTCGCCGACCATGCCGTAGCGCTGTTCGCGCAGCCCTTCGGAGGTCTGATGAAGCACATCCGCGATGCCGCGCACCTGATCGGCAGCGGCGGACTTCCTTTCCTCCGCAAAACTGCGGACGCGCTGTTTCGCTTCTTCGCCTATCCGACCGGCTTCGTGCCGCACTCGTTCCCGGGCCTGATGGGCAACTTCGCCGACATCGCCGGTTCCGGCACCCGCCGATCCGCTTCTATCCTCACCATAGGGTTCGCCGGGTTTGGACATCATCGTCTCCCGTGGAGGTTCCATGCATCGGATGACGGATTGCCGGAGGGCGTCCCGTGCAACCGATCAGCCATGGAGGTCAACAGGCGATCGTGAAACTATGTTCCGACCGGCGAGACCAAAGGAAACGGCGATTCCGAGGGTACATTGGGGCGCCCGCGGGCCCCATGGGCTTGCGGCCACCCGGATGCACGAATGCGACCGATCCCGGGACCGGTCGCATTCGTGCTTGCGCCTGCGGTGGTGAGAGCCGGTCGGCAGACCGGCGTCGTGGGTGGGCTCTGCCTAAAACGGGATTTCGTCGTCCAGATCGGTCATCGGGCCCGGCCCCGGGCCGCGGTCGTAGTCGCCGCCGCTCCGCCCGCCGCCATAACCACCGGAGGATCCGCCGAATTCGGGGCCGGAATCGCGGGGGCCTTCGAATCCGCCGCCGCCTTCGCGTCCGTCGAGCATGGTCAGTTCCCCGCGGAAGGGTTTCAGCACCACTTCGGTCGAGTAGCGATCCTGACCATTCTGGTCCTGCCACTTGCGGGTTTCGAGCTGACCCTCCAGATAGACCTTCGATCCTTTCCGCAGGAACCGCTCGCAGACTCCCACAAGGGCATCGTTGGTGATCGAGATGTTGTGCCACTCGGTCTTTTCGCGGCGTTCGCCGGTGTTCCGGTCCTTCCACGTCTCGGACGTCGCGAGCGGAAACCGGGCGACCCGGCCGCCGTTCTGGAAGGTCCGGATCTCCGGATCCTTGCCCAGATTGCCGATGAGAATGACTTTGTTGACGCTGCCTGCCATGAGCCTTCACGTGCCTTGGGGGATTTGGTGGGAGCTTACTTCTTCCGACTGCCCGGCGCCACGGTCGATCGCATGCCGACCGGCGACGCCCGTCAGAGGACGCCCGTTCTG
>JAJUFW010000317.1 GCA_029263555.1 Alphaproteobacteria bacterium | reverse complement strand
TATGGCCCGGGCGGCGGCGGAGGCAGCGACAGCACGGGCGGCGGGCGACGGCTCCGCCTTCCTTGCGGGGAAGGAAACGACTGCCCGCTTCTATGCCGAGACGATGCTCCCGATGGCGGAAGGTCTGCTCGTCTCTGTCACGGATGCGTCGCGGACCGTCAGCGAGTCACTGCCCGATCACTTCTGAGGCCCGAGTTCCCGACCCGGCGGCTCCGGATCCTCGTCGGGATCCGGCGGCGTGATCTGATCGGGATCGGGCGGCGGGTCTTCCAGCGGAATGCCCGGAGGGACTTCTCGAGGACCACCGTCCGGCGGATCCTCTACGGGCGCATCGGGCGGCGTCTCCGGAGGCGGTCCCTCGGGGGGAAACTCAGGATTCGGCCGTCCCGGCCTGGGCGGATCCGGCGGCAGACGTGGCGTACCCATGACCCGGACAACACGCCGTCCGGAACGGGGTTCCCCCGCCCGCCTCACCAGGCGCGGACGGGACCGGTATCGATATGCAGGAATTCCGACCTGGGATAGTAGCCGACGCCGCCGGCGTTCAAGTCCATCGCGATCTGGCGAAGTCCGTGGAGGCTGTATCCGGGAACCCGGATGTCCACAGCCATTCCCCTGATGTGATAGCTGTTCTTGGCCACGCCCCTGTTGTTGCGGGCCAGCATGGCGTTCGTCCGGGGTGAGCGATAGCCGCAGATGACGTGGATCGGGGACGAGAAGTCGCAGCGGGTCTGGAGCGCGTGCAGAAGATCGAGGAGATGCGGGTCCATGTTCGTGACTTCACCCGAGCGGCGATCGCGCATCAGGTGATTGCATTGGGCAAGCATGTCCGGGTTGTACCACCCGTCGACCCAGTATTCGACCTCGATCTGTTCGGAGCTGTGAGGGCAATAGAGGTTCAGAGTGCGGCGGCTTCCGGTGCTGGCGAGAAGTCGCCGAGGCGTGACCGCCATGCCGAGCGCAGCCGTCGCCCCGAGCGTGAGAAACCGTCTCCGATCCAACAAGGTCGCCCCCCAAACCTGTCGGCTTCGCCGCCGTCATTTCCGGCCGCCCTTCGGCGGCAATTGAACCTCCCAAGCAAAGACCCGTGCGTGATCGGTCCGTGAAGATCGAATTTAACCAATACCGTTAAAATAACGCTAAAGGTCACGCCGGCTTCGCCTTTCGAAGTCGATCCGGACGCAGGGGCAAAGTCCGACCTCATCACCCCTGTCTCGAACCTCTCCTTGAAATAACAAAGGTTCGGCGTTCAGGAAAAGTCCGATTTTAACCATAGAGAGGTTTTTTTTCTGAACTATCAATCCGAGATCGCCACGGTCACCCTTCGCGGCCTCACTTTCGCGAGCGTCGCCATCACGGCAGCGTCCAGACCATAGACATCCTCTCGGAACCCGACCTCCCCATCCCCGCCGACCAGGGCGGTCGTATAGGTCAGGTGCAGCGGCACGGGCCGCGGCAGGTTGAGGCGCGTCGTCTCCCACCCCGTGAGGACGCCGTCGCGGAAGCTGCCCTGCCAGCGCGGCGAGTCCTCCAACAGATGGTCGGCGAGCCACATCGGATCCTCCACCCGGACGCAGCCGGAGCTGAGCGCCCGCCGGGCGCGCGCGAACAGGTGACGGGAGGGCGTATCGTGAAGGTAGACGGAGAAGTTGTTCGCCATCATGAACTTCACCTTGCCGAGGGAATTGCCCGGGCCCGGATCCTGCCTGAGCCTGTAATGCGTGATCCCCGTGCCGATCCGCGCCCAGTCGATGAAGCGGCCGTCGAGTTCCATCGCCTCCGCGTGCCAGCCGGAGTAGAGCCGTATTCCGTGATCGGCGAGATATGACGGGTCCTTCAGCAGCTTCGGCAGATAGTCCTTCACGGCGATCGACCGCGGCATCGTCCAGGTCGGATTGAACTCGAGCCAGGTCAGCGCGCTGGAGAAAAGCGGCGTGCGGCGATCCGGCAGGCCGACGATCACATCCATGTCGCGGACGAGCCCGCCATCGGCGACCACGAACAGACGGTAGTCGGCCACGTTGACCAGAATGTGACGGCGGCCGAGATCGTCCGGCAGCCAGCGCCAGCGCTCCATCGAGGCGATGATCTGGTCGATCCGCTCCTCGACCGAAACGTTGAGCGCGTCGAGCGTCCGACGCCCGACGATCCCGTCGACCTCCAGCCCTTGGCGCGCCTGAAAGCGCTTCACCGCTTCGACCAGTTCCCCCTCGTAGACGTCTCCGACCGGGGCGAGCGGGTCGCCCCGGTACTCGCCCGTGGCGACCAGCCTGTCGCGAAGGGCCGCAAGCCGCTCCCCGGCATCGCCCGGCCGCAGCGTTTCGCCCGGCGGAACCTTGGGCCAGCCACCCTCGGCCGCGAGCGTCCGGTACCGGGCAAGCGCGGCTCTCAGATCGCCATAGACCTTATGGGACGGGGCAAGCGAGCGAAGGAAGGCCACCGGATCGGGCACCTGCGCCGCGGCTAGGGCGATCGACGGCCTGTCCACGTCCTTGCGGTCGTAATCGACGTCGTCGCCCAGAAGCCGCGGGTCGAAGCGCCCCGCCTGCACGTCGGTGCCGAAGCGCATGGCTGCCGAACTCAGCAGCAGTTCCAGTTCCACCCTGGATGCCGCATCCTCGGCATTCAGCCGATCGGCAATCTCCTTTGGGTAGTAGTCCTGCGGCTCCAGCCCCTCTTCGGCCGCCATTGCGGAGAGCCCCGCCTGAAGTGCCCGCCCCGGCGGTCGGAGTCCCTCCGGGCCGATCCAGAGCGGCGTGTAATCGCGAGCCTGGTATAGGGCGGTGAGCGCCGCCCGGTCGAGCTCCCGGTCGCCGACCGAGACCGGCCCTATGCCGACGAGCTGAGCCTCGACGGCGCGACGGTAAGGGTCGAGCTTATCTGCAGAATCCGCTGGAAGAGCCCCGATGCCCTCGATAGGGCAACAGAACACCACGACCGCCAACAGAAAGCGGTTGAGCTTCATTCTCGAATGCCTCCGACCCGCCCTCCCGGCCCGCCTCCGGGAAGGCCCCATACCGGAACTATATGACCTGCATGCAATGGAGAACACCAGCCCTTGTTCACCGTTCCGTAACTTATGATAAGGAGAATTAGGGTCGGCGTGGCTTTGGACCGCGGGATCATGGCACTGCCATGCGCGGGCGCTCAGGATGAACGACGACGTCAGGAAGACGATCGAGGAGCATCGGCACTGGCTTGCCGGCCGAAGTGGCGGGACTCGGGCCGATCTCACTCTAGCCGACCTTGAGGGCCTGGATCTCTCAGGTATCGACCTTCGGGAAGCGAAGCTTGTCGGAGCGAAGCTGCGCGGCAGCAATCTGCGTGGGGCTAAGCTCAAGCGGGCGGACCTGTTCGCTGCCGACCTCACCGACTGCATCCTGGACGGTGCCGACCTTTCGGAGGCCGATCTGCGCGGCGCGCGCCTTCACGGCGCCAGCTTCACGGATGCCAATCTGCGGCGGGCCAATCTTCGTGACGGCACCCTGCTCGCCGCGACGCGCAACGGCCTCGTCAACGCCCATCAGTTCGACGGCTCCAACATCAAGATCCGCCGGGCGATCCTGGCCCGGGCCGACCTGACCGGCACCCGCCTTTCTCGCGCAACGATCGCCCAGACCGACCTTTCCGGTGCGGTCCTGCGCCGCGCCGACCTGAGCGAGGCGGACCTCAGCGACAGCAATCTCCAGAACGCCGATCTGACCGAGGCGAACCTGACGCGAGCCAACATGGCCGGGACGCGGCTTACCGGTGCCCTGCTGAGGGGAGCGCGGCTGGAAGGCTGCAATTTCCGAGACGCCGACATGATCGGCGCCCAAATCCAGGGCTGCGACCTGGCGCAGGCCGACGCGACCGGCGCACGGTTCTCGAGAGAGGTGGACACGCTGGGGACGGAGCTGCTGCGGGCCATCCTCAGCCACGAACGCTGGCTCCGCTCGATGGGCAGGTTCGGCGAACGGGCCGTCCTGGAAGGGGCGGATCTGCGCCTTGTCGATCTTCGCGGCGCGAACCTGTCCGGAGCCATCCTGCGGGGGGCCCTGCTTCAGCGCGCGATCATGCCGGGGATCCAGCTCGTGATGACGGATCTGGCCGGCGCCAATCTCGAGTCCGCCAACCTGCTGGGCGCCAACCTGTCGGGCGCCAATCTCGATCATGCATCCCTGGTCGGCGCCGATCTGGCCGGCGCAAAACTCGGCCCGGCGCCGCTCACCGACGAAACCGGAACCCCGAACGGAAAGTGGAAGGCGGCCAGCCTTCAGCAGGCCGATCTTCGCCGGGCCCATCTGTCCGGGGCGGTGCTGGTCTCGGCC
>JAJUFW010000265.1 GCA_029263555.1 Alphaproteobacteria bacterium | reverse complement strand
GTCATATTTGTCTCAGTATATGGGTCCATATCTCTCTTTATGGTGTGCCTGACAAACAACCAATGCGGGAACATGATGTGGTGGGCCCGGCAGGATTCGAACCTGCGACAACGCCGTTATGAGCGGCGAGTTCTAACCGCTGAACTACAGGCCCACACTTGCCCCATCCATAGCAACTTTGGGCGCGGCGCAAAAGCGGCTTCGCCCCGGTCAGTCCCGCATCAGGCGGCGGAGACTCTCGGCAAGCTGTCGCGCCCCATCCTCCCGTCCGGCCATGCCTTTCAGCGTGCCCTTGGCCATCTTCACCCTCAGCGCCTCGCGCGCCCTTTCGATCGCCTGCGGGTCCACCCTTCCCTGGATCGGGGCGTGGCCGATGCCGGCCGAGCCGCCCGGGGAGACGCGCGGGCCGCGGATCCTGTCCTTCATGCTGCCCTCCTTCCTGGAAACGCCGACCAGGTTCCTACGCGCGGATTCCTGAATTCTCAGTGAATGAAGACCGGAGGCAAGCCGGCGGGCGTTGACCCGGACCGGCTTCGATAGGACGATGCCGCCATGCGCCCCCCCATGTTCCGAAACCGACGCCGCCGCGCGATCGATGCCGCAGCCGGGCTCGTCCTCGCCGCGCTTCTGTCCGCGTGCCGCTTCGACGGCGTCCCGACCGGCGCCCTGCCGGAGGCGGCGCGCCCCGGGGACGGCGCGCCCAGCCCGGCATCGCCCCTTCCCGCGGGACGGGACATGCAGGCGACGCTCAGGGCCTGGGCCGACTATTGCTCCGCAGGCGCCGCCGACTGCGATGCCCGGCCGGAAGTCGTGATGATGACGCCCAGGCTGTGGACCCTGCTGCGAACGGTGCAGCACCGGGTCAATGCCGCCCACCCCTTCGTGGCGGAGCCGCTCGGCTCCGATGCCTGGCGGACGCTCCTGCCCGGGGAGCCGGGGGACTGCGAGGACCTGGCGCTGACCAAGCGGGCCCAGCTGATCGCAACGGGCGTCCCTGCCGGCGCCCTCCGCCCCGCCACCTGCCGCCTGCGCGGAACCCTGTTCGCCCCCGGCGACGGTCACGCCGTCCTGACGGTCGAGACGGATCTCGGCACCTACGTCATGGGCGTCGAAGGGGATCCGGTGCCGTGGGACGCGAGCGAATGCGACAGCTGGGGCTATCGTTGGGCCGGGCCCACCTGGGAATCGCTTCGTGGGTAGGAGCAGCCCCGGCCGGCCCGTCACGTCGCGAGCTGCGCGATCTCTTTGAGGCCGATCAGCACGGTCGCCGCACCGGTCACGAGCAGGAGATACTTCCGGAACGATGCATCCGTCAGCTTCTGCCTGATCCTGCCTGCAATGACATAGCCGATCGCGGCGAATGGGATATAGCCGAGCCCGACAACAAGGCTTGTCTGAGTGACCTTGCCGGTCAACGCCAGGGCCGCGATCGAAACCGTGCAGCCGATCACGATGTTGGCGCCCAGCGTCGCCCGGACCATCGGCCCCTTCTGGTTCTGGTAGACGAGCGCCAGTGGCGGAGCACCGATCGAGGTTATCGTCCCGAAGAAGCCCGACGCCGCACCGGCGAGCAGCAGGTTCCGCCGGCTGACGCCGATGCTTACCCCGTTCAGGCTGAGGGCGACCGCGACCAGCACGAACACGCAGAAGATGATCGTGATCATCGTCGGGCTCACGAAGGCCATCACGACCGCTGCCAGACCGGTGAGCGGAAGCCGGCCAGCCAGGATCCAGCCCAGCCCGCGCCAGTCGATCTATCGCCGTTCCTCCCATACCGTACCCAAGGTGAAGACGATGGTCAGGATCAGGATCGGCACCGGGACCAGGGCCGGCGACACGAGCGCGAGAAGCGGCGCCGCGAACATCGCGAAACCGAACCCGGTGACCGATTGGATGAGAGCACCGAGGCTGACGACAGCTCCGGCCGCCAGAAAACTGCCGTCAATCCCGACCATCGTCCCTACCTCAGGCGCGGCCGATCGCTTCGATCTGGACGTGGGCGTCCGGAACCGGTCCGGGGCCGTGGACGACCACGGCCTCGAAGGCCGGCAGGTCTTCTGTCAGGAAGCACTCCCGAACCGTCTCGTAGACTTCGAGATCGCGGTGATCCTTCAGATAGACCGTCGTCTTGGTCAGGTCCCGGAGCGACGAGCCGGCCCGACCGACCTCTCTGGCCAGAAGCTCCCACGCGGCCCAGCACTGGGCGGCAAGCCCCGGAAGGCGTTCCGTTCGCTCGAGCGCGCCGACGATCGTCCGCCCTCGCTCGTCAGCGATGTCGTGGGCACCGTGGACGAGATTGCCGCTAGCATCCAGGCCCAGCATCCCGGCGTAAAACACGACCGGCCCGACCCGGACGCTGGCCGCCCCGGCGAACGGCGCCGGAATCGACCACGCCTTGTAGTCGACGTTCAGCTTGTAGGTCGGATCGACCACCGTGGGCTCGATCTCGATGAGCGTCCCGCGATGTCCGACCTCATTGAACCCGGTCACAGCCAGCACCGGCTCGGTATCCGGGAAGAACTGCTTGTGGACCTTGTGGAAGACGCCGAAGTCCCTAACGTCCTGCAGGAAGACCGTGACCTGGACGATGTCCTTCATCGTCAGCCCGTTCGTCTCCAGCGTCTCGCGGATGCGGTCGTAGGTGTACCAGGTTTGGGACGCGATCGGGCCGTGGCGGCTGTCCGGATGGCTGCGGCCCGTCATCAACCTGCGCCCTTCCTCCGGAACGTCGTCATAGGATTTGACAACCGGTTTGCCCGGCAGGTTGGTCTGGATCGGGATGTGACCCGCGACGAAGATCAGCGGACCGCAGCGGACCGCCTGCGAGTAGTAGGACGCGCTGGGCAGGATGTCGTTATCGAAGGGGCGGACCGTCGCCCTTCCGGGGAACAAGTCGTTTACGCCCGGCACGACGCCGATCGCGTCGATCCCGTAATACCTGCCGAACGTGCCCGGTATCTCTGCCACGCCCAGGCCCGAGCTCGGCGACGGCACCTTCTGCCACTCCATCCGCACGCGCTCGTACTGGGGAAAGAAGCGCTTGTCCTGCTGCCACACGTGCTGGCGCAGGATCTGGCTACCGTCCGAGCCGGCAGCCCGCAGGACCTTCTCCAGGTTTTCATGAGTCGCCCAGGCGTCGGCGGCATAGGCGCCCTCCTGCCGATCGACCAAGGTGTAGCCCTGAGCCTCTGCCCTCTGCTCGTCGGAAAGCTCCTGGTAGGTGCTCGGCGCGAAGCCGGGACGCCCACCCCGCACCCCGGAGAGGAAAAGCAGGCCGTCGGCCTCGACCGCCAGCGGATAGTTGGGAAATGCAGGCAGCACTTCCCCTACGGCGATTGCTCGCTTGCTCATGTTTCGGTTCCTTTCTTGAAAAAATCTCAGACTGGCTGCGGTCTTTTGAAACTCTTGATGAGCAGCGAGCCCACCACCGCAAGCGTCAGCAAGATGAACACCGCCGAGATCGGGCGCTCGATCAGGACCATCAGCGACCCCCGGCTTTGGATCAGCATGCGCCGGAAGGAGCTCTCGATGGTCTCGCAGAGGATGAACGCCAGGATCAGCGGCGCGACGGGAATGTCGAGCTTCCGGAAAAGGTAGCCGACGAACCCGAAGACGAACATGACCCAGATATCGAAGACGCTGGAGTTAACCGCGTAGGTCCCGGCGAAGCAGAGGATCGTGACGGCGATGAACAGAAGCGGCTTCGGTAACCGGATGATGTAGCCCGCGGACCGGATGAAGAACATGCCGATGAAGGCGAGCATGAACATCGAGGTGAACATCGTCACATACAGGGCGTAGAACACGTCCGGATGCTCCTGAATGAGCATGGGCCCGGGCTGCAGACCCTGGGCGATCAGGGCGCCCATCAGGATCGCGGTGACGATGTCGCCGGGAATTCCGAAGAGAAGCGTCGGAATGAACGAGGCGCCGCACACGGCGTTGGCCGACACCTCGGGGGCGATGACGCCTTCCACATTGCCTTTGCCGAAGGTCTCCGGCGACTTCGAATAGCGCCTGGCCACGCCGTAGGCGATCCAGTTCGACGTTTCCGCTCCGACGCCGGGAAGCGCCCCGATCCCCGCGCCGATCGCCGAGCTGGAAAGGATGGTCCGCCAATACCCCCACAGTTCGGCAAACAGGGACCGGAGCGGCGGGATGACGGTCGCCGGGGCCCGCGCTGCCCGCCCGCCGGAATAGGCGCTGAGCTGCCAGAGCACCTCCGACATGCCGAAGAGGCCGATGGCCAGCGGTATGACCCCGATCCCGCCGCTCAGCTCGGGAATGCCGAAGGTCATGCGTGTGGATCCGCCGATCGGATCGGTGCCGATGAGGGCCAGAAGCAGGCCCAGGCTGGCGGCCAGCAGTCCCTTGGGCAGGGAGCTTCCCGACACGTAGGCGACCATCGTCAGGGAAAAGAGGGTCAGGGCGAAGAATTCGGCATGGCCGAAATTCAGGGCGAACTTGCCGATGACGGGAGCAGCAATGACGAGACAGATGGACCCGAAAAAGTCGCCGACGACCGAACCCCAGAGCGAAAGGCCAAGTGCCCTTCCGCCCTCCCCCTTCTGGGCGAGCGGATAGCCGTCCTGCATGGTCGCGGCATTCGAGGCCGTGCCCGGCGTTCCGATCAGGACGGCCGTCAGCGAACCGCCGAAGGTGCCGCCCTTGTAGAGTCCGATCAGAAATCCGACACCGACGACCGGGCTGAGGAAGAAGGTGAGCGGCGACAGAAGCGCCATGCCCATGGTCGCCGTCAAACCCGGAATGGCGCCGATCAGGGTGCCGATCGCGGTGCCGACGAAGACCGCGGCGAGCACGGCCGGATCGAAGGCAGCGGCCGCCGCGGAAACGAGGGTTTCGAACATCGGAAGTGTCCTAGAAATACCAGCCCAAGGCACCGGGCGGCAGAATGACCCGCATGCCGT
>JAJUFW010000159.1 GCA_029263555.1 Alphaproteobacteria bacterium | reverse complement strand
GGGATTCGTCGGGCGGATCTTCTCGGGCGCGAAGGCGCTCGTGACCGACGTGGTCTTCGGCTCCGGCAGCAGTTCTGAGCCGGCGCCGGTCGAGCAGTAAGCTCCCGGTCCGATCCCGCATCACGCGGTCGGCCCGAACCATTTCACCAGTGCGGAGTGCGTCCGCGACCGGACGGATGATGGTGCCCAAAGGAAAGTTCATAGCGTTCTGCGGCGGCGAGGGCGCCGGCAAGAGCACCCAGATCGAACTGCTTGCGGCCCATCTCCGTCGGCGCGGGCGAGACGTGCTGACGACCCGCGAGCCGGGCGGGACGCCGGAAGGACAACAGCTTCGCCGGCTGCTGTTGACCCCGGACGGCGACGGTTGGGAGCCGATGGCCGAAACCCTGCTGATGGTCGCCGACAGGGTCCAGCACCTGCGCCGGGTAATCGCACCGGCGCTGGAGGCCGGGACGGACGTTCTCTGCGATCGTTATGCGCTGTCGACGCTCAGCTACCAGGGGGCGGGGAAGGGGGTGGCCGCCTCGTTCATCCGGGAGTTGCACCGGCAGGCCTGCGACGATTTCTGGCCGGACCTGACGATCGTGCTGGACATCCCGCCGGCCGTGGGGTTGGCGCGCAGCAAGCGGCGCCTGTCGAAGGAGAAGAGCGACGAGGACCGGTTCGAGCGGCTGGGGCTGGATTTCCATGACCGGGTCCGCACGGCCTTCCTCGACCATGTCAGGAAAAATCCGGAAACTTCCTTCCTGGTCGACGCAACGCAAGACATCTCGGCCATCCATGACGCCATCCGCGGCCGCGTCGACGCCCTGTTCGAAGCCTAGGCTCGATCGGCCGGAGCCTCTTTCCACCCTCGAGTCAGGCATCGGGCGCCGCTTCTTCCGCATGCGGGAGGAAGTGTAATGCCGGGATCGAGGCAGGCCCCCGCGTGACGCGACCGCCAGGAAACGGTTCGTCAGCCCGCGTCGGCTATGCTAACGCTTGTACATGGCGCGCTCGCCCGGACGGCTTGGCCGACCGCCGCCAGCCCCGTCATCCTGCGCATTCATGAGACCTGATCCTATCGATTTCGACATGCCTCCGACCCGTCCGAATGCCCTCAGCGCTCGCCGCGTCCAGGAGGTCGGGGAAGAATGACCGACGAGATGACGATTTCGCCCCTGCCGCCGCGGGCGAATCCCGAGCTCTTCGGCCATGAAGCGGCCGAGGAGGCGATGCTTGCCTCTGCGCTGTCCGGGCGGATGGCCCATGCTTGGCTGATCGGCGGCCCGCAGGGGATCGGGAAGGCCACGCTGGCATACCGCTTTGCGCGGTTCATCCTGTCCGGCGCCGTCGGGAACGGCGCAAACCCCACCAGCCTCCACGTCAATCCCGAACATCCGGTCTTCCGGCGCATCCGTGCCGGCGGACATGCCGATCTCCTGACCATAGAACGTCCCTGGCACAAGGACGACGAGAAGAAGGACGAGGGCGACCGGCGCCGGCGCGTCGGTGACCTGCCGGTAGACGAGGTGCGGAAGATCGCGCCCTTTCTCCATCTGACGGCCGCCGAAGGGGGCTGGCGCGTTGTCGTCGTCGACGAGGCGGAGCGAATGAGCCGGAGCGCCGCCAACGCCATTCTGAAGGTGCTCGAGGAACCGCCGCCGCGCTCGCTGCTGCTGATCGTCGCGAACAATCCGGGCCGGCTGCTGCCGACGATCCGCTCGCGCTGCCGGAAGCTCACCCTTTCGCCCCTGCCGGAATCGGAGGTCACCGGATATCTGGCGCGTCACGCACCAGGCTTGAGCGAGGGCGACCGGCTGGCGATCGCCCGGCTTTCGGAAGGCAGCATCGGACGGGCGGTGGCCCTGGTCCAGGAGGGCGGGCTGAATCTCTACCGGGTCCTGTTCGAGCTTCTCGACGACCTGCCGCGCCTTGACATTGCGGCGGTCCACCGGCTGGGCGATCAGCTTGCGCCTCCGGCCGCCGAACAGGCCTACCGGACCTTCGCGGGCCTCCTGGAACAATGGCTCACGCGCCTCATCCGCAGCGCCGCCCAGGGCGGCCCGATCGCAGAGGTCGTTCCGGGCGAGGCCGACCTGATGCGACGGCTGGCCGGCTCCGGGCGTCCCGGCCTTGATCGGTGGGTGGAGGTATGGGAAAAGACGCACCGTCTCTTCGACCGGGCCGACCACGCCAATCTCGATCGCAAGCAGGTGCTTCTTCAGGTCCTTCTGGGCCTGGAAGCGGCGGCGCGGGCGTGACGGCGGTCCCCGAGACCTGACGTCCCTTGTCGAAGCAGGAAGGAAGCCGTCCCATGGCGGACAGCGACACCAAACGCTACTACATCACGACGCCCATCTATTACGTGAACGCGGCGCCGCATATCGGTCACGCCTACACGACCATGGCCTGCGACGTGATGGCCCGTTTCAAGCGCCTGGACGGCTACGAGGTGCGGTTCCTGACCGGAACGGACGAACACGGACAGAAGGTCCAGAAGTCGGCAGCGGCGGCCGGGACCGATCCGAAGAGCTTCACCGACAAGGTGAGCCAGACGTTCCGGGACCTGGCCCAGGCGCTCAACGCATCCTGCGACGATTTCATCCGGACGACCGAGGACCGGCACATCCGCGCCTGCCAGGCGCTATGGCAGGAACTCACGGCCAAGGGCGACATCTATCTCGGCTCGTACAGCGGCTGGTATTCGGTCCGGGACGAGGCATTCTACGGCGAGGAGGAGCTTCGCGAGGAGAACGGCCGCCGGTTCGCGCCGACTGGCGCCGAGGTCGAATGGGTGGAGGAGCCGAGCTACTTCTTCCGGCTGTCCGCCTGGCAGGACCGGCTCCTCGAATTCTATGAGCGCAATCCGGACTTCATCATGCCGGAAAGCCGGCGCAACGAAGTCATCAGCTTCGTACGATCGGGTCTGCGCGACCTATCGATCAGCCGCACGACCTTCGACTGGGGCATTCCCGTCCCGGGCGACGAGAAGCACATCATGTATGTGTGGCTGGACGCGCTCACGAACTACATCACGGCGCTGGGCTACCCCGACCGGGAAGCCGATCTGTTCCGCCGCTTCTGGCCGGCCGACGTCCATGTCGTCGGCAAGGACATCCTGCGCTTCCACGCCGTCTACTGGCCGGCTTTCCTGATGTCCGCGGGGCTCGAGCCGCCGCGGCGCATCTTCGCCCACGGCCATCTGCTGAACCGGGGCGAGAAGATGTCGAAGTCGCTCGGCAACGTGATCTCCCCCTATGATCTGATCGAACGTTACGGGCTGGACGCGACCCGCTATTTCTTCATGCGCGAGGTGCCGTTCGGAGGCGACGGGTATTTCAGCCACGAGGCGATCGTCGCCCGCATCAACGGCGATCTCGCCAATGATTTCGGCAACCTGGCCCAGCGGGTCCTGTCCATGATCGCGAAGAACTGCGAGGGCGCCGTACCGCGCCGCGGCGATCTGAGCGAGGCCGACCGCGCGCTGCTGGACAAGGCCGACGGGTTGCTTGAACGGCTGCGCCGCGAATTCGACGTGCAGGCGTTCCATCGCGCTCTGGAGGCGATCTGGACGGTGATCGGCGATGCCAACCGGTACGTCGACGAGCAGGCGCCCTGGGCGCTGCGGAAGACCGATCCGGAGCGGATGGCGACCGTCCTCTATGTTCTGGCGGAGACGATCCGGAAACTGGCCATCCTGGTCCAGCCTGTGATGCCGGAGGCGATGGCCCGCATGCTGGACCAGCTTGCCGTGCCGGCGGGGGCGCGGGGCTTCGCTCATCTGGGAGAGGACCATGCGCTCGTCGCTGGAACGCCGCTGCCCCGGCCGCAAGGCGTCTTCCCGCGCTATGTCGAGCCGGAAGGGGAGGTCGCTTCCTGATGCTGGTGGACAGCCACTGCCATCTGGACTTCCCCGACTTCGAAGACGAGCTCGATGCCGTGGTCGAACGTGCCCGCCACGCCGGGGTCGGCCGGTTGCTGACGATCTGCACGTCGCTTACGCGCCTGGACAGGAACCTGGCGCTCGCGGAGCGGTACGACGTCGTCTATTGCGCCGCCGGCATCCATCCGCACGAGACGGAGAAGGAGGGCGACGTCGCTCTCGAACGGCTGGTCGAGATGGCTGCGCATCCGAAGCTGGTCGGCATCGGCGAGACCGGGCTGGACTATTTCTACGACAACAGCCCGCGCGAGACCCAGCAGCGAAGCTTCCGGACCCATATCCGTGCGGCCCGAGAAACCGGCCTGCCGGTGATCATCCACACGCGCGAGGCCGACGAGGACACGATTCGGATCCTGGCCGAAGAGGGCGCGGGGCAGGGCGGCGACAAGCCGCTCAAGGGCCTCATCCACTGCTTCAGCTCCGGCCGTCGTCTCGCTGAAAAGGCAATCGAATTCGGGTTCTATGTCTCGCTTTCGGGAATCCTGACCTTCAACCGGTCGGAGGATATCCGGCAAACGGTTCGTGACCTGCCACTGGATCGGTTGCTTGTCGAAACGGATGCTCCCTACCTTGCGCCCGTGCCCAAGCGGGGGAAACGGAACGAGCCCGCCTTCGTCGTGCACACGGCGGCGCGCCTTGCCGAAGTGAAGGCTGTTCCGGCCTCGGAGATCGCTGAAGTCACGACCGCGAACTTCTTCAGATTGTTCGATAAAGTTCCGGCGCCGGTCCAGTGATGAGGGTCATTGTTCTAGGATGCGGGGGCTCGCTCGGCGTGCCGATGATCGGCAATGTCTGGGGCGAGTGCGACCCGGCGAACCCGCGGAACCGGCGCCGCCGCCCGTCGATCATCGTCGAGACCGCAACGACGCGCATCCTGGTGGACACCAGCCCCGACCTGAGGGAGCAGTTGCTCGACGCGGAGGTCGACCGGATCGACGCGGTCCTCTTCACCCATGCACATGCCGATCATACCCACGGTGTCGACGATCTGCGCGCCCTGACCTTCCGGACGGGCGGTCCGATCCCGGCCTTTGCCGACGCGACGACGATCGACCTGCTGGAGCGGCGGTTCGGCTACGTCATGGATTCCATCGCCATGGACCGCGGGCTCTATGCGCCATACCTGACGCCCCATGTGATCGACGGCCCCTTCAGGGTCGGCGACATCGAGGTGGTGCCGTTCCTGCAGGGTCATGGCGCCGTCAACAGCCTGGGCTTCCGCTTCGGTCCGTTCGCGTATTCGACGGATGCCGCGACGCTTGACGAGGAAGCGTTCCGGGTCCTGGAAGGAACGAAGGTCTGGATCGTGGATGCGTGCCGCGAAAAGCCGCATCCGTCCCATGCCCATGTCGGCCTCGCGCTCGAGTGGATAGCCAGGGTGCAGCCGGACCGGGCCTATCTCACCCATATGAATCACACGCTCGACTACGAGAAGCTGAAGGCCAGGCTGCCCGATCACGTATTGCCCGCCCATGACGGGCTGGTCATCGAGATTTGACACAGCGTCCGAGGAAACGAGCTCATGCCTTTGACACGACGGGAGATGTTCTGCGCCGGGGCCATCGCCGGAAGCGCTTTGGTTACCGCCGGCACATCGGAAGCCCAGACCGAGCAGCAGGATGAGTTCACGGAACTCATCGGCCTCGAACTCCGGGTGGTCCGACCGGGAGAAGCCTTCACCGAGGACTACCGGGACGACCGCCTGACCGTGTTCGTCGACGACGCGGACGAAATTCTCGACGCCAGGATCATGTGAGGCCGGAATGGATCGCCGCACGCTCATCGGATCGACCTTCCTCATCGGCGGCCTCGCCGCCTGTAGCCCGGTCAATCCCCAACGGGATATAGCGCCGCCGCCGGACCTCAGCGGCGGGGGCCAGTCCCTCGAACGGCTGGTCGGGCTCAAGCTCCGCGTCGTCAGGCCGGGCCAGATGGTGACCATGGACTACAATCCCCGCCGGTTGACGGTCCAGGTCGGCGAAGACAACCGCATCACCTCGGCCCGGATCGGCTGAGCACAACCGTCGCGCGAGCCCTGCGCGGCGGTGGGCTCCCGTGCCCCGGTACCCTGGATACCTCTGCCAAGGCATACGCGTCAGTGAAGAAGCAGAGCGGATCCGCCCCGGCGCCTCACCGGCCCCGGGGCTTTCCGCGTTCCTGCAAAGCCTCAATTTACGTTGCAGTAATTCTTCGATCACTAAGCTTGCCTGCAACTCAGCGTAAGCTCCGGTGTGCAGCCTACCTCTCGGTCGCCATCAGGGCTGGGGGACCATCGGTTCATGTTCAGGCAGCTTCTTCCCGCCTTCCTGCTGATGGCATTCAGCGCAGTCTCGGTCACCGCACTGCCGAAACTGGGCGCGGCCGGTGACAGGCTGGCGGTGATCTTTCCGCCAGGCGTGACTCTGGCGTGGGGAATCAAGCGGATCGCCGCCGCCGGCGGTACCGCGATCGGAGCGGGCGCCTTCGACAACGTGATCATCGCGATACCCCATCGCCACGATTTCCCGGATCGGGCGCGCGCGGAAGGTGCGGTGCTGATTCTGGCAGCCAATGGCTTTACGGGCTGTCTCGGCAATCCAGGCACATAGGTTCAGGCAACAGACGCAAGGCCCATGCAAATTCTCTCTCTCGACCAGATTCGACGGACTGCCGGCGTAGCGTTCGCCATCGGCCTGTGGCTGCACGTACCGATCATCGCATGTGTCGCGATGCTGACCGGCACGGAAATCGCGGCTCCGACGGTGCTGGCGGCGATCCTTGCCGCCGCGGCCTCGCTGAGCTGGGCCGTCAACCGGGCCGGGCCGGCATCGCGCCATGTGGCCGCCGTGGCGCTGGTCGGAATGGCCTCGATCCTGGTCTGGCAGGCGGCGGGCCCGTGGCAGATCGATCTCCACATGTACTATTTCGCCGCCCTGGCCATGCTGGCGGCCTTCTGCGATTGGCGGGTCATCGTCATGGCCGC
>JAJUFW010000677.1 GCA_029263555.1 Alphaproteobacteria bacterium | reverse complement strand
GTTCCTGCAGATGGTCGCGCTCAGCCTGCCGAACTTCCTGGTCGTCGTGATCCCGGTAGCGATGGTTGCTGCGACCCTCTTCGTCTACAACCGTCTGGTGGCGGACAGCGAACTCGTGGTTATGCAGGCAACCGGCATGGGCCCGGCGCGCCTGGCCGCGCCGGCCTTCGTCATGGCCCTGATCATCATGGCGCTGAGCTATCTGCTGAACCTCTATCTGGTGCCGGCGTCGAACCGGGAGTTCCAGGATCTCCGCCGGCTGATCCAGTCGGAATTCTCGACGCTTTTCCTGCGCGAAGGGCAGTTCAACACGGTCGACCGAGGAATCACCGTCTATATTCGCGAGCGCGAGCGGAACGGCGAGGTCTTCGGCATCCTGGTCCACGACAACCGGGATCCGGCCAAGCCGGTCACGCTTGTCGCGGACAGCGGCGTCGTCCAGCAGGCAGAGAACGGACCCCAGATCGTCATGTTCGAGGGCAACCGGCAGGAGGCGGATCGCGAGACCAATCGGGTAAACGTGCTGTACTTCGACCAGTACGCGGTCGACCTGACGGCGATCTCCTCGCAGAACGACCGCCCAGTCCAGCGCGAGCCGAAGGAGCGGTTCCTCAGCGAACTGCTCAACCCCGATCTGGACAATCCCAGGGATGCCAGAATGCTGAAGGAACTCATCAGCATGGCGCACCAGCGGCTTTCGTCGCCGCTCATGCCCCTGGGCTTCGCCGCAATCGCCATGGCGGCATTGCTGTCCGGCGAGTTCAACCGCCGCGGCCAGGGACGGCGCATGATCTGGGCGATTGCCGCGATCGTCGCGCTCCAGTCGGCGGAGATCGGCGTGACCAACGCGTCGCGGGCGAATACGTCCCTGGTCGTGTTGCTTTATGTGCTGCCCTTGCTGGCATTTGTGATCGGTTGGGCGATCATGTACAAGCGACCCCGCAGATCACGCATCGCGGGCCCCCAACCCCTGCCAGCCGAATAGGAACGCCACCGGTCACCCGTGATGTTCGTCATATCCACGTTGTCACGCTATATCGGACGGCAGTTCCTGACGTCGTTCGTCGGTCTGCTGCTGCTGTTGAGCGCAGTGATCTGGCTGTTCGAGTTTATCGAGATGCTCCGGCGCAGCGCCGACCACGCGAATGTCGGCATCGGGCTCGTCCTGCAGATGACGCTGCTCAAGATGCCGGAGACGATCCAGACGCTGTTCCATTTCGCCGTGCTGTTCAGCGCCATGTACACCTTCTGGCGCCTGACCCGCAGCCAGGAGCTGGTGGTGGCCAGGGCGGCGGGCGTCTCGGTATGGCAGTTCCTGATGCCGGTCCTGCTCGCGGCGGCGCTGATCGGGGTCTTCAAGGTTGCCATCTTCAATCCCGTTGCCGCGGCGATGGTCGGCCAGTACGAGGAATTGAGCAGCCGTCACTTCAGCGGACGCACCAGCCTGCTGGAGTTGTCCGGCGGCGGCCTCTGGCTGCGGCAGCGGGATCCGGGCGGCGTGTCGACCATCTTCGCGCACCGGGCCACCTCGAACCCGATCGTGCTGCACGATGTGACTGTGTTCCTGTTCGACACCGAGGAGCAGTATCGCGGCCGCATCGACGCGAGCACGGCAACCCTCCGGGACCGGCACTGGGAGCTCGACTCCGCATGGCGGACCATGGGCTCGTCGCCGCCGGAGCATCTGGATCGCATCCGCCTGCCGACCGAACTCACGCCCCAGACGATCCAGGAAAGCTTCGCCGCACCGGAAACCCTCTCCTTCTGGGCCCTGCCGGAATTCATCCGATCGATGGAGCAGGCGGGCCTG
>JAJUFW010000166.1 GCA_029263555.1 Alphaproteobacteria bacterium | reverse complement strand
CGCCGGCGTGTTGAGGATCGACGATTTCTATCCCGAGCCGGTGCGCGTCGCGTCGCTGGCCCTAAGCGGCGAGATCGATCTCCAGGGCGGGGTCATGAGCATCGAGCGTTTCGCCGCGGATCTGGGAGGACCGCGGCTGGAGGGCCGGGCGACGGTGACCGACAGGGCGGGGCTTCTGGACATTGCCGCGAACGCCGCCGTCACGACGATGCCGACCGATCTGCTGGCGACCTATTGGCCGCCCGGGGTCGGGCGGAATGCCCGCGAATGGGTGACGAAGAACCTGTCCCGGGGGATTGTCCGCCGGGCCGAACTCGACGTGGTCGCCCGCGCTCCGGCCCGGGACCTGGGCGAGATGCAGGCCGTGTCGCTGGACGGCCGTATCGAGTTCGACGGGGTGACGGTCACCTATCTCGAGTCCATGCCGCCGGTCACGCACGTTGCCGGCTCGGCGACGTTCGACCTGACCCGGTTCGCCATTTCCGTGGCCGGGGGAAGCCTCCGCGATCTGGCGGTCACGGAGGCGGATGTCGTGATCTCCGGCCTTGAGACGAAGCGGGAAGTCATCGACATCGAGATCGTCGCCGCCGGCCCGGTCGGCACGGTGCTGGAAGTGCTCGACCACCCGCCGCTCGGCTATCCGACGGAGATGGGGATCGATCCGGCCGAGGTGTCCGGCATGATGTCGACGCGGCTGCGCTTCGCCTTTCCGCTCGTCAAGGATCTGCGGTTCGAGGATGTCGCGCTCGCCGCGGCGGCCAATGTCGAGGGCGCGACGCTGGGCGAGGTGTCGAAGGACCTTTCCGTGGCCGCCGTGACCGGCGCCCTTTCGCTCGACGGACGCGGGCTGGAGTTGCGCGGTACGGCCGCGCTGAACGGCGTGCCGGTCGAGCTGAGCTGGAACGAGACTTTCGGGGCCGGGGAGCCGCGGCGGCGGATCGTTCTCGCCGGAACTCTCGATGAAGCCGGACGCGCGGCCCTCGATCTGCCGGACTGGCCCGGGCTCTCCGGTCAGGTTCCGGTCAGGGCGGTCTATTCGGCCGACCGGAACGGGCGAGAGACGCTGGACGCGGAACTGGACCTCACGCCCGCCCGCCTGGCCATCGAGGAGATCGGCTGGAGCAAGGAGCCGGGATTGCCCGGACGGGCGGATCTGTTGATCGAGCTCGAGCGGGGCAGCCTCCGGCGGATCTCGTCGTTCGGCGTCGACGCACCGGATCTTTCCGCCCGCGGCGACCTGGCCTTCGCACGAGGGACGACGGAGGTTGCCGAGCTCAACCTGGCGGACTTCGCCTCGGGCCGGAACCGGTTCCGGCTGCGCGCGGTCCGCCAGGAGCAGGGCGGCTATTCGATCGAGCTTCGCGGGCAGAGCCTGGATACCGACCGGCTTCTCGACAGCCTGACGGGGGAGGGCACCGAAGCGGCGCCGAATCCCGCCGGCGAAACCGCGCCCGCGGTGCCGGTCCAGGCGACCCTGGCCCTGGACCGTGTGTATGTTTCTGCCGGCGACGGCGCCGTCTACGGCGCAAACGGCGTGATGATCCGGAACGACGGGCGTTGGTCGACGATCGACCTCGCCGCCCGGACCGACACCGGCGCACCGCTTCGGCTGAACTACGGCGAAGGCGACGACGGCGTCGAACGGCTGGTGCTGACCTCCGACGATGCCGGCGCGACGCTGAGGGCGCTCGACCTGACCGACTCCGTCGAAGGAGGCATCCTGACCATAGGCGGCAGGCGGATCCCGAAGGAAGGAGGGGAGGCCGACACGGTCTTCGCCGGATCGGCGGAAATGCGGGGGTTCCGTGTCGTGCGGGCGCCGGCGCTGGCCCGGTTGCTTGCGGCGCTGTCGCTTCCCGGGCTCAACAACGTCCTGAGCAGTGACGGGATCGGTTTCGACAGGCTCGTCGCCCAATACCGCTTGGACGGCGACGTTCTTTCGGTTTCGGATGCGCGCACGTCGGGCGGGGCGCTCGGCCTCACGCTCGCCGGCAGCATGGATCTTGCCGCCGATCAGGTCGATTTCGAAGGCACGATCGTCCCGCTCTACGGCGTCAACCAGGTGATCGGGGCGATCCCGCTGCTGGGCGACCTCCTGACCGGCGGGGAAGGGCAGGGCGTCTTCGCCTTCACCTATGGAATCGAGGGACCGCTCGATGACCCGAGGGTGACCGTCAACCCGCTGTCGGTCCTCGCCCCCGGCTTTCTCCGCAACCTCTTCTTCCTGGAGGGAGACGGCCAGTCCCCGCGCGGGCAGTAATCCCGGGGGCGACTCTACACGGGCCGCACCAGCGCGTGACGCTTCTTTCCGGCGGAAAGCTTCACCACGCCCTCGTCGGTCACGTCGGCGACGGAAACGGCGTATTCGGGATCGTCCAGCCGCTGATCGTTCAGGCGCGCCCCGCCCTGCTGGACCAGCCGCCTTGCCTCGCCGTTCGAGGCGACAAGGCCGCTCATCCGCAGAAGCTGGAAGGCGGGAATGCCGCGCTCCAGATCACTCCGCGGCACGTCGATCGAGGGCAGGCCTTCGGCGGCCGCACCTTCCTCGAAGGCCCGGCGCGCGGTTTCGGCAGCCTCCCGCGCCGCTTCCGCGCCGTGGGCGAGGGTGGTCGCCTCGGTCGCGAGGATCTTCTTCGACTCGTTGATCTCGGCCCCGCCCAGGGCTTCCAGGCGCGCGATCTCGTCGAGCGGCAGTTCGGTGAACAGCCTGAGGAAACGCCCGACATCCTTGTCGTCCGTGTTCCGCCAGAACTGCCAGTAGTCATATGGCGAGCACCGCTCGGGATTGAGCCAAACCGCGCCGGACGCGGTCTTGCCCATTTTTGCGCCCGAGGCGGTGGTGATGAGCGGCGAGGTCAGGCCGTAAAGCTCGGTGCCGGTGACGCGCCGGGTCAATTCGACGCCGTTGACGATGTTGCCCCATTGGTCCGAGCCGCCCATCTGCAGCCGGACGCCTTCCCGCTTGGAGAGCTCCAGGAAATCGTAGGCCTGGAGAATCATGTAGTTGAACTCGAGGAAGGTGAGCGGCTGTTCGCGATCCAGCCGCAGCCTGACCGAATCGAAGGTCAGCATGCGGTTGATCGTGAAATGCCGGCCGACGTCGCGCAGGAAGGGAATGTATTCCAGGCGGTCCAGCCAGTCGGCGTTGTTGGTCATGAGCGCGTCCGTCGGTCCCGAACCGAAGGTCAGGAAGCGCGAAAAGACCCGTTGGATGCCCGCGATGTTCCGGGCGATCTGCGCGTCGTCCAGAAGCGGCCGGCTTTCGTCGCGGAACGAGGGATCGCCGATCCTCGTGGTTCCGCCGCCCATGAGCACGATGGGCCGGTGCCCGGTCTTCTGCAGCCAGCGCAGCATCATGATCTGCACGAGGCTGCCGACATGCAGGCTGTCGGCCGTGGCGTCGAAGCCGATATAGGCGCTGATCGGTCCCTTCGACGCCAGGGCGTCCAGGCCCTCCAGGTCAGTGCCCTGGTGGATGAAGCCGCGGGCCTCTAGGGTCCGCAGGAAGTCGGATCGGAGCTGCGTCATGGCCGGATCGTGTTCACGGGATCGGAAGTCCGGTGGGTTACCACAGACCGATGTCCCGGACAACGAAGCCGGCGGAGGTGCGACCGAAGTGGCCGCCGCCTATTCGGCGACGGCCATCGGACGGGCGAGAGCCTTGTCGAGATAGCTGTCGATCTCGCCCACCAGCTCGTCCATCTTGTGATGGAAGTAGTGGTTGGCGCCGTCGATCAGCCGATAGTCGATCACGATGTCGCGTTGCTGGCGCAGCTTGTTGACCAGCTTCTGCACCGCCTCGTGGGGCACGACATCGTCCCTGTTGCCCTGCACGATCAGGCCTGAGGACGGGCAGGGGGCGAGAAAGCCGAAGTCGAACATGTTGGCGGGAGGCGCGATGGAGATGAAGCTGTCGATCTCCGGCCTTCTCATCAGAAGCTGCATCCCGATCCAGGCGCCGAAGGAGAAGCCGGCGACCCAGCAGCCGGATGCATTCGGGTTGGCCGTCTGCAGCCAGTCGAGAGCCGAAGCGGCATCGGACAGCTCGCCCTCGCCACGGTCATAGGTGCCCTGGCTGCGCCCGACGCCGCGGAAGTTGAACCGCAGGACGGAGAAGCCGCGCTTCTGGAACGCCTGGTACAGCGTGTACACGATCTTGTTGTTCATCGTGCCGCCATGCTGCGGGTGCGGATGCAGGATCACCGCAATCGGCGCGTTCGGCTCCTTGCCGTGATGATAACGTCCCTCAAGCCGGCCCTCGGGGCCGTTGAAGATCACTTCGGGCATGTTGTTCTCGTGTCCTTGGTGGCGTTGACGGCCGTCGCTGAAGGCTGTGAAATATCCGACCTCGCCGCTTGGGTATGCGTGGAGACGCCGACCGTGTCCAACAGTGCTATTCTTGACCGCAATACGGGGTTATCTATATAAGCAGTCACGGACGCGGTTTCGATCCCGGCATCACCCTCCGCTCAACCGCGAGCGTGGAAGGCCGATGTAAATCGCCTTATATATCATGGGGATACTGCGCGTGTTCAAGCGCCTTCGCGAAGACATCGACAGTGTGATGCAGCGGGATCCGGCGGCGGAATCGCGGCTGGAAGTGATCCTGACCTACCCCGGTCTTCACGCGATCATGGGCTACCGGCTCGCGCGGAAGCTCTGGAACTGGAAGCTGACGCTGCCGGCACTCCTGGTTTCCTATGTGGCGCGTGCGATCACCGGCATCGAGATCCATCCGGGCGCCCGGATCGGGCGCCGGTTCTTCATCGATCACGGCACCGGGGTCGTGATCGGCGGTACGGCGGAAATCGGCGACGACGTGACGCTCTACCAGGGGGTGACCCTGGGCGGGACGTCGCTTTTGCCCGGCAAGCGCCACCCGACTTTGGGCAATGGCGTGATCGTCGGAGCGAACGCGACGATCCTGGGGCCGGTGAAGGTCGGCGACAATGCCCGTGTCGGCGCCAATGCCGTGGTGCTGAAGGATGTTCCGGAAGGGTGTACGGCCGTTGGCGTGCCGGCGCGGATCATCTGGCCGCAATCCCGGACGCGCCCCGGATTTCTGCCTTACGGCACCCCGTGCGAGGATCTTCCGGATCCGGTCGCACGGGCGATCCGCGGCCTGGTCGACGAGGTCACGGCACTTCGCCAGCGCGTCGAGGCCATGGAGGCGGAGAGAGGTCCGGGTGGCGCCGCCGACGGTCTGGGCGATGCCGACGGGCTGGACGCGGAGGGAGAGGACAGGCAGCCGGCTTCCGCACGGGGTGCCTGCTGAACCGGGTCGTTCCCGCGTAACGGCCACCATTTCAGAGGGTCGCGTTATGAGACTCAGCACCAAGGGACGATACGCCGTCATGGCGATGGTTGACCTCGCGCGCTACAGCGGCGGCAACCCGGTGGCCCTGTCGGACATCGCGGAGCGGCAGGAGATCTCGCTCAGCTATCTCGAGCAACTCTTCGCTAAGCTTCGGCGTGGCGGGCTGGTCCGAAGCGTGCGCGGCCCGGGCGGCGGTTACCTGCTCGGTAGGGCGATGGATAGCTTGCGGATTTCGGACATCATCCTCGCCGTGGACGAGCCGCTGAAGGCGACGCGATGCAAGCCGGGTTCGGCCGCCGGGTGCCATTCGGACAAGAGCCGGTGCCTGACCCACGATCTTTGGGAAGAGTTGGGCAACCAGATTCACCTCTATCTCAGCTCTGTCACTCTTGAGGATGTCGTCCAGCGCCGGGTGTTGGGCACGAGCCACGTCTTCGCTCCGCCGCGGATTTCGGACGTCGCCGGACGGCTCGCCGCGGAATAGGCGACGTCAGAGCGGGATCTCGCTCCGGGACAGTGATGCAGCCCATCTATCTCGACCACAATGCGACCGCGCCGTTGCGGCCGGAGGCGCGGGAAGCCATGCTTGCCGCCCTCGACCGCGTCGGCAATCCTTCGTCGGTCCATGCTTTCGGCCGCGAAGCGCGCCGCACGGTCGAGGATGCCCGTGCCGAAATCGCCGCCCTGGTCGGCGTGACGCCGGCCCAGATCGTGTTCACTTCAGGCGCCACCGAGGCGAACAACACCGTCGTCGCCCTGACGACGCGGCCCCGGGTGCTGGTGAGCGCCATCGAACATGACAGCGTCCTTGCTGCCCGTCCGGATGCGGAGCGCATCCCGGTGACGCCCGAGGGCGTCATCGATCTCGATGCGCTCGACGCCATGCTTGCCCGCGATCCGCGGCCGGCGCTCGTGGCGGTCATGCTGGCCAACAATGAGATCGGAACGATTCAGCCGGTCGCCGAGGCGAGCGAGATCGCCCGGCGGCACGGGGCGCTGCTTCATTGCGATGCCGTCCAGGCGGCCGGACGGATACGGGTGGACTGGGCCGGGCTCGGCGCCGACTTCATCAGTCTTTCCTCGCACAAGCTCGGCGGCCCGCAGGGCGTCGGTGCGCTGATCGTCCGCGAAGGGGTGCCCGTGCCGCCGCTGCTGCGGGGCGGCGGCCAGGAGAAGCGGCGGCGGGCCGGAACCGAGAACGTCGCCGGCATCGCCGGGTTCGGCGCTGCGGCGCGCGCCGCGAAGGCCGGGATCGACCGCTACGGGCATGTCGGGCGCATCAGGGACGAGCTGGAGGCCAGGATTCTGGCGGCCTATCCCGGTACGCCGATCTTCGGCCGGGGCGCGCCCCGGATCGCGAACACGAGCTGCATCGCCATGCCCGGTGTCCCGGCGGAAACCCAGCT
>JAJUFW010000152.1 GCA_029263555.1 Alphaproteobacteria bacterium | reverse complement strand
GCGGAGACGCCCGCGCCGCCGCGATTCCTCCCGCCGGGCCTCGAAGCCCGCCCGGTCGGCCGCCTCCAGCGCCCGTTCGAAGACCCCGGGGAAATTGCCGGAATCGTAGGTATAGGTCAGGCCGGTCCTGAACGGCATCTCGGAAGGTCCGATCAGGTTCCGGCGCCGCAATTCGACCTTGTCGATGCCGAGTTCCCGGGCGGCGATGTCGATCATGCGTTCGATGACATAGGTCGCCTCGGGCCGGCCGGCGCCGCGATAGGGGGCGGTCATCTGGGTATTCGTGAACACCCCTTCGACCTCGACATGGATGCAGGGCGTCCGGTAGACGCCGGCAAGGCCGCCGAGATTGGCCACCGGCGGATGAGGTGTCGCGGGGCCGAGATAGGCGCCGAGATTCGCGACCACGCGCACGTCGAGGGCAAGGAACCGGCCTTCCGCGTCGAGCGCGAGCGCCGCGTCCGCCCACTGATCCCGGGCATGCGCGTCGGCCTGGAAGGACTCCAGCCTGCTCGCGGTCCAGCGGACCGGCCGCCCGACCCTGCGCGACGCCCAGAGGGCCGCCGCGTATTCCGGGTAGCAGAGATTCTTCATGCCGAACGACCCGCCGCAGTCGCGGGTCACGACGCGGATCGACCCGGCCGGCACGCCCAGGACCGGGGCCAGATCGGCCGCCACCCGGTGCGGCGCCTGCGTCCCGACCTCGAGCCGGTAGGCTCCGGTCGCGGCCTCGTAGGCGGCAACCGCGGATCTGGGTTCGATCGAAGCCGCCGTGACGCGCGTGATCCTCAGGCGCTGGCGCACGACCCGTTGGGCCGCGGCCATGGCCGCTTCCACGGCTTCCCGGTCCCCGCGGACCACCCTGAAGCATCTGTTGTCCGGCAGTTCGTCCCAGACCCGGGGTGCCGAAGGCTCGATCGCCTTCAGGCAATCGACGACCGCGGGCGACTCGTCGACCTCCAGAAGAACCGCCTCGGCCGCATTTTCGGCCTGGACGCGCGTTTCCGCGATCACGATGGCGACCGGGTCGCCGACATAGCGGACGCGCCCGGTCGCAAGCGGAAGGAAGGGCGGCACGCGCATCGCCCCGCCGTCGGGCCCCGGATGGGACAGCCTCGGCTGGAACGGGCCGATCCCGTCGGCGGCCATGTCGGCCCCGGTGAGCACCGCGATCACGCCCGGCATCCGGACGGCCTCGTCGATGTCGAGCGCCCGGATCACCCCCGCGGCCACCGGCGAGCGGACGACCACCATCGCCGCCTCGCCGGCCTCCCGCCGGTCGTCGGTATAGCTTCCCCGGCCCCGGACCAGCGTGTCGTCCTCGAACCTGACCTGGGACTGGCCGATCTTCAGCATGGATCCCCCCTCATGGACGCCTCGTGCCGGGACGGCGACCGGTTCAGTTCTTCTCGATGTCCCGGACGGGCGTCTCCGGCTTCATGCCGCCCTTGCGGCGCCGGAAGGTATGCTCGCCATTCGCCCTCCAGTCACCGGCCGTGGCAGCGTCGGCGAACCGGGTCCAGAGATCGCTCCAGTCGCCGAGCGAATAGCCGTGCCACGGCGGCTGCGGGTTGAGCCGGGGCAGCTGCAGCCCCTCCCAGATTTCGCGGGCGCGGGCCATGTAGGGTTCGGCCGGGAGCGCCAGCGGCGGCATCGGCGCCTTCAGCGTCGCATCGATCAGAAGCGTGCCTTCGGCGCTCTTGGACCCGGATTTCGGCCCGTGTCCGCCCGAGCGGTAGGGCGTAACATGGACGTCATCGATCATGTTCGCTCGATAGGCCAGCGACCAGAACACGGCGTCGGCGTTGCGGGAATCGATGTCGTCCGAGACCGCGATGACGATCTTGCCGCACTGCGCCTGGAGCGTCGCTGCTCCTTGAAGACCGCGCCAGACCTCCGACTGCGGGGTTCCGCGCTCAAACTCCAGGAAGATCACCTTGCGGATGTTCGTCAGCGGCTCGTGCATCACGACCCGCCTGATCCCCTTGACGTTGAGAACCGATTTCAGGTGGTTGAGGAACAGCGGCTCATAGGCGACGCGCTTCAGCACGCTCGATTCGCTGGGCGTCACCTGGCTGACGATCGAAAGCAGGACCGGCTTGCGCTTGCGGGTGATCGCCGTGACCCGCATGGACATGTTGAAGTCCTCGAGCGCCACATGCCCGTGACTTTCGCCGAACGGCCCCTCCGGCTCCAGAAGCTCCGTATCGATCAGGCCCTCGATGACGATCTCCGCGTCGGCGGGCACCTCGAGATCGATGGTCTTGCACTTCACCACGCGGACCGGTTCGCCCAGGAGCCCGCCCGCGACACCCAGCTCATCCTGGTCGATCGGCAGCTTCTGGGGGCCGGTGAACATCACGGCCGGCGCGCAGCCGATGACGATGGCGCAGGGCATGGGCTCGCCCCGCTTCTGGTATTTCAGCCAGTGCAGGTACCCGCCGGCGCCGCTTAGCCGGCTGGCCATCCGCACGCCCAGCCGGTCGTCGGCCTTCAGCGCGGCGCGGTAGGTCCCGAGATTGCGGATCCCGCTTTCCGGGTCCCGGGTGACGCAGAGCGTTGCCGTGAAATAGGGGGCGCTGTCGAAGCCCGGCGTCGAGACCGGGACCGGCAGGCTGCCGAGGCCGCCTTCCGGCGTCTTCAACGCATCGCCGGTGATCAGGACCTCCTGGCACGGCGCCTCGTCGACCATGACCGGCTCGACCGGGTTGGCCATGGCCCGGATCCACAGATCGCCGATCTCGCTTTCGTCCACGCCAAGCCCCGCCGCATAGATCGCCGGGGACGCCGCCAGGACGCCGACCGCGACCGGAATGTCGTAGGATTCGCCCCGGGCGCCGCGCACGTCAGTGAAGAGAAAGCCCCGGCGCTGTTCATCGGGAAGCCCGCCCTGGAACTGCCATCGGGCCAGGGGGTGGAGTTCGCTGTCCTTGTTGATCGGCACCTCTATCCGAGTGAGCAGGCCGAGCTGCTGCAGCCGGTCAAGATGCTCCTGAAGGTCGCTCGGCGCCTTCCTCTTGGAATTGCTCATTCGATTCCACCCCGGTTGGTCACTCTCCCGTCGTCCTTCCGGACAACAGGCCACGACGGGACGGCGCCGGGAATCCTCTTTTTTCAAAGAGTTATCCGGAACAGGACCGCCTCCTTTTTCGTTGCCAGCCATACTGTCATACATTAATACAAAGAGCAACAGCACGACCGACCCGGATCGTGGTCCGCAACCGCCGGCCGAAAGGCCGGCCCTGCCCGACCGGTCTCAAGCCAAGGGAAAGCTTTATGGTCAGTCTCGTCCAGAAGAGTTCATCGACCGGGCAGGAAGCCTCCTCCCCGACCGACGAACGGCCAGAGATGAAGCTCTTGCGCGAAACCCTGTTCCGCCACATCGGCCAGCCGATCGAGCGCAAGGAGGATGCCCGCCTGATTACCGGCAAGGGGCGGTTCAGCGACGATTTCAACCTGCCCGGCCAGGCCTATGCGGCCATGGTCCGGTCGCCCTATCCCCATGCGCGGATCCGCGGCATCGATACCACCGAGGCGCTGGCCCAGCCCGGCGTCCTTGCCGTTCTGACCGGCGCCGACCTGATGGCCGACGGGCTTGCCCCGATCCCCCACAATCCGGTGCCGTCGACGAAATACGACATGAAGCTGACGGCCCCGGACGGCAGCTATCCGTTCATCGGGCCGCATTACCTGCTGCCGGCCGACAAGGCGCGGCATGTCGGCGAAGCGGTCGCCATGGTCGTTGCCGAGACCGCGGCGCAGGCGGCCGACGCGGCCGAGAAGGTCGAGATCGACTACGAGGAGCTGCCCTTCGTCACGGATACCCGCAAAGCGGCCGAGCCCGGCGCGCCCGCGGTCTGGGACGAGGTGCCCGGCAACGTCTTCGTCGAGACGCGATTCGGCGACTGGGAGGCCACGGACGCCGCCTTCGCCCGCGCCGACCACGTGGTCAGCGCCGAGTTCCATATCGGCCGCGTCACCGCGGTTCCGCTGGAACCCCGCGCGGCGCTTGGCCACTACGACGCCGAGACAGGGCGCTACACCCTTTATGCCGGAAGCGGCGGCGCGGTCCGCCAGAAGGGCGAGCTGGCAAAGGTCCTCGGCATCGACGGCAGCCAGATCCGGGTCCTTTCCTTCGATGTCGGCGGAAATTTCGGCGCCCGCAACCGCGTCTATGTCGAATTCGGCCTGGTGCTGTGGGCGTCACGGCGGATCGGCCGGCCGGTGAAATACACGGCCACCCGCTCGGAAGCCTTCCTTTCCGATTACCAGGGACGGGATCTCGTCACCAAGGTCGAGCTGGCGCTCGACCGCGACGGCAACTTCCTTGCCATGCGGGCCGACAATCTGAGCAATGTCGGCGCCCGTTGCGTATCGCTGTCCCCCCTCAGCAAGGGGTCGGGCCTGATCACCGGCTCGTACAAGATCCCGGTCGCCGCGCTGCGATCGCGGGCCGTGTTCTCGAATACCATGTGCACCCAGGCGTACCGCAGCTCCGGCCGGCCCGAGGTCACCTACGCGATCGAGCGGCTGGTCGAAAAGGCGGCGCGGGAACTGGGCTTCGATCCGCTCGAGCTGCGGCGGAAGAACCTGATCCCACCGGAGGCGATGCCGTACACCAACGCCGTCGGGCAGGTCTACGACAGCGGCGAGTACGAGAAGAACATGGACCGTCTTCTCGAGATCGCGGACTGGAACGGCTTCGAGGCGCGGAAGGCGGAAGCCGCAAGCCGGGGCAAACTGCTGGGGCGGGGCTTCGCCAACTATGTCGAATCCTCGATCGGTTCGCCGAAGGAGCGCGCCGAAATCGAGGTCAAGCCCGACGGCACGGTCGAGGTCGTGATCGGCACCCAGCCCAGCGGCCAGGGACACGAAACCAGCTTCGCCCAGGTGGTTGCCGATCTGATCCAGCTTCCGGTCGAGCAGGTCAACATCGTCCTCGGGGACACCGACATCGTCAGCGTCGGCGGCGGCTCGCACTCCGGCCGTTCGATGCGCCACGCCGGCACGGTCATGGCCATGGCTTCGGCCGATCTTATCGCCGAAGGTCGCCGCCGCGCCGCGCATCTCTTCGAGGTGACGGAGGACCAGATCGATTTCGAGGACGCCCGGTTCAAGGTCCGCGGCACGAATCACGGAATCGACTTCCCCACGCTGGCCGGGGACAGCCGTGCGGAGTTCGGCCCCCTGCGGGTGGCGCGCACCAATGAGATGCATACGCCCGTCTTCCCGAACGGGGCGGCCGCCTGCGAGATCGAGATCGACCCCGAAACCGGGGCGGCCCGGATCACCCGCTATGCCACGGTCGACGATGTGGGCCGCTGCATCAATCCGCTGATCGTCCATGGGCAGACCCATGGCGGCATCGCCCAGGGCGTCGGCCAGGCGCTGTGGGAGCTGTGCGCCATCGACCCGTCCACCGGGCAGCCGCTGGCCGGGTCCTTCATGGATTACGGCATGCCGCGATCGGACAACCTGCCCTCCTTCATCGCCGAGATCGCCGAAGTGATCTCGCCGACCAACCCGCTTGGCATCAAGGCCGGCGGCGAGGGCGGAACCACCCCGGCCCTGGTCGTGGTGACGAACGCGGTCCTGGACGCTCTGAAGCCATACGGAGTGACCGACATCGACATGCCGATTACGCCCTTCAAGATCTGGCGGGCGATCCATGAACGGGACCAGGCGCGCGACGTCGCCTGAGGAATCAAGCAAGGAGTCCGAACATGTCCGCAGACGACAAGGTCCGCGTCATCGCCTTTCCGGGGGCACCGAACCTGCCGACCTTCGCGGCGATCGAGCACGGCGACTTCGCCGCGGAGGGACTTGAGATCGAGCTCAGCCTGACCCCCAATTCCGTCTTCCAGGCGGAGAGGACCGCAGCGGGCGACTTCGACATCATCTTCACCGCGTTCGACAACGTCGTCGCCTATTCCGAGGGCCAGGGCGCCGCCGGGCCCGGCGTCGATCCGCAATATGCGGTGATCATGGGGGCAACGCAGCTTGAGCTGGGCTTCGTCGTCGCGCCCGAGATCGGAAGCTATGCCGACCTCAAGGGACGCTCCCTGGCTCTCGACGCGCCGACGACCGGCTTCGCCTTCGTTCTCTACGAAATGCTGGACCGGGGCGGCGTCGACCTGAGCGAGATCAGCATCGCGGCGGTCGGCGCGGCGCCGCAGCGCTGGCAGTCGGTGAAGGCGGGCGAGCATGTGGGCACGATCTCGATCGAGCCCTTCACCAGCATCGCCAGCCGCAACGGCTTCAAGGTGCTGGAGCTGTCGACGCAGATGTTCGAGGCCTATCAGGGGGGCGTGATCGCCACCCGCCGCCCCTTCTCCGCCGAGAATCCCGGACTGATCCGCCGGTTCATCCGGGCCTATCTGAAGGGCCTCGACTGGGTGCTCGACCCGGCCAACCGAGAGGACGCGGAACGCCTGCTCCTGTCGCGGATGCCCGAGATCCAGCCGCAGGCGGCGAAGGCCGTCATGACAAGCCTCCTGTCCCCGGAGTCCGGCCTTACGCCGCAGGGCAGGATCCTGCCCGAAGGGATGAAGACGGTGCTGCAGCTCCGCTCCAAGTTCGGCCGGCCGCCACGGCAGCTGAACGACGTGGAGAAGTATCTCGACCTGTCGCACTACCAGGCCGTCGTCGACGGCAATTGAGCGGAGCGGCGAATGGAGCTGAAAGGCGAATATCGGATCCCGGCCCGGCGCGAGCGGGTCTGGGCCATGCTCAACGATCCCGAGGTGCTGCGGTCCTGCATCCCCGGATGCGAATCCCTCGCCGGCAGCCCGGAAAGCGGGTTCTCCGCGCGGGTGACGACGAAGATCGGCCCGGTGAAGGCCACCTTCGACGGGGCGGTCACCCTGTCCAATGTCCGCCCGCCGGAGGGCTACACGATCTCCGGTGAGGGCAAGGGCGGCGTCGCGGGCTTCGCCAAGGGCGGCGCCGACGTCCAGCTGGCGGAGGACGGCACGGACACCATCCTGACCTATGCCGTCAACGCCCAGGTGGGCGGAAAGCTCGCCCAGTTGGGGGC
>JAJUFW010000229.1 GCA_029263555.1 Alphaproteobacteria bacterium | reverse complement strand
GGGTCGATCTCGACGATCCGGTCCAGGCGACGGGTCGAGAGGATGATTTCGCCGGGGCTCGTCACGCCGCCGGCCACCAGCCCCGTCCGGCCGCCCTGGGGCACGACCGGGATCGCCATTGCCTGGCAGAGGGCCAGGATGCGAGAGACCTCCTCCGCCGAACGTGGGGACAGCATCAGCCCGGCCGCGAGATTGGCGGGATCGTATCCCGGGTCGACCGGGGCCAGCGCGTCCCCGCTCAGGATCCCGTCCGGTCCGACGATCGCGGCAAGCTGCGAGAGGAGATCCGCGCCCAGGCAGGCGGAAACGTCTTGGTCCATGGTGCTCAACGTCGGTCGGCGAGGAACCGGCGCCGGGTCTCCGGCGCGGATCGGAAGGCGCCAGCATGGCGGCGGGCGCGGTGCGGATCAACCGCGTCCTTGCCGAGGGAAGGGACCGGACGCCGGGCAGGCCGCGCCTTCCCGGACAAGGAGGAGTCTCAAGTCGCGGCGCCCCTGCCTTCATGCGCGGCCGCGGCCTGGGCGCCCGACCCGCCGACGATGCAGGCGACGACCTCGTTCATGTCGGTCCGCGCGGTCTCCAGATCGGCGGCCGCGCGGCCATGCCGCAGCACGACGATCCGGTCGGTCACCGCCAGCACGTCGTTCAGCCGGTGCGAGATCAGGATGACCGCGATGCCTTCGGACTTCAGGCGCCGGATCAGGTCGAGGACGCCCTGGACCTCGCGCACCGCGAGCGCGGCCGTCGGTTCGTCCATGATGACCAGCTTCGGATCGAAGGTTAGCGCCCGGGCGATGGCGACGGTCTGCTGCTGCCCGCCGGAGAAGGAGCCGACGGCACGGTTCATCGCCGGCAGATGGGCGCCGAGCCGCCGGATCATCTCCGCCGCCTGCCGGTCCATCGCGGCCCGGTCCACGATGCCCGGAATGATTCCGAACCATTTCTTCGTCGGCTCGCGGCCGAGGAAGATGTTGCTGGCCACGTCCTGCTGCCGGGCGAGCGACAGGTCCTGATAGATCATCTCGATCCCGAGCGCGCGCCGCTGGCCCGGATCCAGGTCCAGGATGCTCCGCCCCTCGAACTCGATCTCGCCGGCATCGGCCCGGTGGATGCCGGTGATCGTCTTCATCAGGGTTGACTTGCCGGCGCCGTTGTCGCCCACCAGCCCGACCACCTCGCCGCGCCCGACATCCAGATCCACCCCGTGGAGCACCTGGACCGCGCCGAAGCTCTTGCGGATGCCCGACAGCCGCAGCAGCGTCATGACCGGGTCTCCTTGCGGATCTGATACTGGTCGATGAAGACGGCGAGGATCAGCACCGCCCCGATCGCCATCTGCTGGTAGTAGGACTGGACGGCGAGCAGGTTCAGCCCGTTCTGCAGCACGCCCATGATGAGGGCGCCGATCATGGTCCCGAGGATGGACCCGCGGCCTCCGAACAGGTTGGTGCCGCCGATGATCGCGGCCGTGATCGCGGTCAACTCGTAGTTCAGCCCGGCCGTCGGATCGCCCGAATTGATCCGCGCCATGAACAGCATTCCGGCCAGCCCGGCTAGCGCGCCGGAAAGGGTGTAGAGCACCCGCCGGTGGCGGTCGACGCGGATGCCGGCCGCCCGGGCGGCACCCTCGCTGTCGCCGATCGCGAGCGTGTGCCGGCCGAAGCGCGTGTAGGCCAGCACGCAATGGGCGACGATCGCGGTCGCGACGAAGATGACGACCGGCATCGGGATGCCGAAGGGCCGCCCCTGTCCGAGATAGAGCAGCTCCGGCGGCAGGCCGTAGATCACGCGTCCGCCCGAAATCACGAGGGCGAGGCCGCGGGCGATGCCCAGCATTCCGAGCGTGACGATGAAGGCCGGCACCAGAGCCCGCGTCACGAGCTGCCCGTTGACCGTTCCGGCCAGCGCCCCTGTGAGGATGCAGGCGAGAACGCCGAGCCCCCAGGGGACTCCCAGATTAACCGTCACGAAGGCCCCGGCCACCCCGGACAGGCCCATGACCGAGCCGAGCGAGAGATCGAGCCCGCCCGCACTGATCACGAAGGTCGCCGCGATCGCGAGGATGCCGATCGTCGACGTGGCCAACAGGATGTTGAGGAAGTTGCTGAACGAAAGGAAATAGGGAGACAGCGCCGCCATCACCGCGGCGAGGGCCAGCAGCACCAGCAGCGATTCGAGGCGGATGTGCAGCCGTTCGACCGAACCGCGCTGGGCCCGCGTCCAGAGCCCGGGTCTTGCCAGTTCGCTGCTCATGACATCTCCCGAACGGAGAGGAAGGAGCGGCAGTCGGGTTCGAGGCCGCCGCTCCGGTCCCGGCTATTTCACGTATTGCAGCAGGGGCTCGGACCCTTCCTCCAGAACCTCCCGGGTCAAGACCAGGGTCGGCACCGCGATGTCCTTCGGCACCGTCTCGCCGGCGAGAACCTTCTTCACGTTCTCGACGGCCTGCTTGCCGACCAGATAGGGAAGCTGGGCGACGGACGCGTTCAGACGCCCGTCGCGGATCGACTTCACCGCATCCGAGTTGCCGTCGACGCCGATGATCGTCACCTGGTCGCCCAGCCCCGCGGCATAGACGGCCTCCACCGCCCCCAGGGCCATCCCGTCATTGGCCGCGAAGATCGCGACCAGGTCCGGATGGCGGGTGAGGATGTCGTTGGTGATCGACGCGGCCTTGCCGCGATCCCAGTCGCCGGGAAGCGAGGCGACAATCTCCAGCCCTGGAGCAAGCTCCCCGAGGCGCTGGGCGAAGCCCTGCGCCCGGCGCTGGCCGGTGATGTTGCCCGACAGCCCTTCGATGACCAGGACCGGCCCGGTCGCCTCGGCGCCCAGCCGGGAAACCAGGTATTCCGCGCCCTGGGCGCCCGCCGCAACATTGTCGGATCCGATGCGGAAGGCGATCTCGATCCCTTCGGCCTCGAGCACCGCCGGATCGAGATTGGCGTCGAGATCGACGATCGGGATGCCCCGATCCTGCGCGGTCTTCAGGCAGGGCAGCAGATTCGTGGAATTGATCGCCGCCGTGATCATGGCGACCGGCTGGCGCTCCAGCATCGTGTTGCAGACATTGAGCTGGGGTTCGGCCGCCTGGTCGCTTTCGACCGCCTGGATGAAATAGTCGATCCCCGCCTCCTTCGCCCCGTCCTCCACGCCCTGCCCCATGGCCCCCCAGAAGGGATTGGAAAGCGTCTTCATGAGGACGGCGTACTGGCCGTCCTGGGCAAGCACGCCCGGTCCCGTCGACATGACCGCCAGGGCAAGCGCCAGGGCGGATCCACGGATTGTCGCCAGCCTTCGACCCATCGCTTCCTCCCGTTCCAGTTGCGCGTTTCCGGCCCTGACCGGCGGACCGGCATGGCTAAATATTTCTCATTTTCGATAATGATGATACCAAGATAGAGGCAAGGGAGGGAACATGATGTCCGAAACGCCGAAGCCGCTCGTCATCAGCGCGCCGGCCCCGCGCACGCTCGACCTCATCTTCGGGCCGGAGGCGCGGCGCCTGCTTCACGACCGCTACGACGTCCGGGAGGCCGATCCGCTGCGGATCGACGGCCTGGGCGACGACGTGCTGGCCCGGGCGCGCTACATCATCGGCCAGCCCCCGCTGTCACGGGAGACGCTGGACCGGATGGGAGCGCTTGCCTGCATTTTCAACGTGGAGACGAACCTCGTGGACAACATGCCTTACGAGGTCCTGTTCCAGCGCGGCATCCACGTCGTCACCACCGGCGCCGTCTTCGCCGAGCCCGTCGCGGAGCTGGGCCTCGCGCTTGCCCTGGCGCTGGCCCGCGGGGTGGTCGACGCCGACCTTGCGTTCCGCGAGGGCCGGGAACTCTGGGGCGGCGCCGGCAACCGGGGGGCAAGGCTGCTGTCGGGAGGCGAGATCGGGATCATCGGGTTCGGCGACCTGGGGCGCGCCTTCAACCGGCTGCTGTCGGGCTTCCGGGCCCGCATCCGCGTCTTCGACCCCTGGCTGCCGCCCTCCTTGCTGGCGGAGGCCGGGGTTCTGCCGGCCTCCCTGGACGAGGTCCTGGCGCAGAGCGACGCCGTCTTCGTGGTCGCCGCCGTCACGACCGAGAACCGCGGCTTCCTTGGCCGGGAGGCCTTCGCGAAGATGCGCCCCGGGGCCCTTTTCGTGCTGCTGAGCCGCGCCGACGTCGTCGATTTCGAGGCGCTGATGGAGGCCGTCCGGGAGGGGCGCATCCTGGCGGCGAGCGACGTCTTTCCCGAAGAGCCGCTTGCCCCCGACCATCCGGTGCGCAGGCTGCCGGGCTTCCTGCGCTCGGCCCACCGGGCCGGGG
This sequence comes from Alphaproteobacteria bacterium, assembly GCA_029263555.1. Taxonomy (GTDB): domain Bacteria; phylum Pseudomonadota; class Alphaproteobacteria; order DSM-16000; family Inquilinaceae; genus JAJUFW01. The sequence continues at coordinate 1,134 of JAJUFW010000229.1, read as the reverse complement.
CGCTGGACACGGCTTTCAAGAAGATGGGCGACATGGTCCTTGAGGACATGGATCTCATGGACCGCGGCCTGCCGCCCATGCGCTGCAAGCGGGCTGAACGGGAGACCGTGTCCCGGATGCGGTCCCGGCCGGTTACGACGAACTGATCCCCCTTGGAAAGTCGTTCGCCTCGAAAAGACGCTTGCATATAGATAGTAAGCTTATTATGTGATCGCTAACCGTAGGCACACCCGTCTGCGACGGCATCTCCGACATGAAAACCGAATTCGTCGACCAGCTTTCCAAGGTCAGCCGCAAATGGCGGACCCTCTTCGACGCCCGCGTGAAGACGCAAGGGCTGACGCTTGCCCGTGCGCGCACTCTCCTGCACCTGATGGATCAGGACGGCCTGACCCAGAAGGACCTGGCCGACCAGCTGGGAATCGAGAACGCGACCATGGTCCGCCTGCTGGACGGGCTGGAACGCCAGGGCATGGTCGAACGCCGGGCGGTCGAGGGCGACCGCCGTGCCAAGCAAGTGACGCTGAGCGCGGCCGCGCGCCGCCAGGCGGAAGAGATCCGGAACCACGCCTACGCAATCCGCGACGAGGCGCTGGCCGGTGTCGCCGCGAAGGACCTGGAGGTTGCGATCCGGGTGCTGAGGCAAATCTCGGCCCGGCTGGAGTCGATGAAATAGGCACGGCCGGAGTCGCCCCCATGTCCACGCCAGCCGCCACCGTCGAAAGCGTTCTACGGCCCTCTCCCGGATCCCGGGCGGAGACGCCCGGACCGTCGGCCGCCCCCGAAGCCCGGGAGGAACGGCCCGTACCGCCCGCACCCGCGGCGTCGGCACCGGCGCCGGACGGCATGCCCTTGTGGCGGACGCTCGTCTATGTGCTGGGCGCGACGATCCTGGGCCTCGCCCAGGGGTTGGGCAACAATCTCATATCGGCGAACATCCCCCAGCTCCAGGGAGCCTTCGGCGCAACCACCGCCGAGGTCATGTGGCTCGTGGCCGCCTACATGGCGCCGAACGTCAGCCTGACCCTCCTTCTGATCAAGATCCGCACCCAGTTCGGGCTGAGGCGCTTCGCCGAGATCAGCATCCCCATCTTTCTTCTGGTCTCGACCCTGCACCTCGCCGTCGACGAGCAG
>JAJUFW010000003.1 GCA_029263555.1 Alphaproteobacteria bacterium | reverse complement strand
TTTGATGGCTGCCTTCAGCCCCCGCGAGATCGTCTCCGAACTCGACCGCTACATCGTCGGCCAGCACGACGCCAAGCGCGCCGTGGCCATCGCGCTCCGCAACCGCTGGCGCCGCCAGCAGTTGCCCGAGGGCCTGCGCGAGGAGGTGCTGCCGAAGAACATCCTGATGATCGGGCCGACCGGCGTCGGCAAGACCGAGATCGCCCGCCGCCTGGCGAAGCTGGCCGACGCGCCGTTCCTGAAGGTCGAGGCCACCAAGTTTACCGAGGTCGGCTATGTCGGCCGGGACGTCGAGCAGATCGTCCGCGACCTGGTCGAGATCGCGATCACCATGACCCGCGAGAGGCTGCGCAAGGACGTCGCCGCGAAGGCCGAGCTGCGCGCCGAGGAGCGGGTCCTGAACGCGCTGGTCGGCGAGAGCGCGAGCCCGGAGACCCGCCAGAAGTTCCGCAAGATGCTGCGCGAGGGGCAGCTGAGCGACCGGGAGATCGAGGTCCAGGTGGCCGACACGGGTTTCGGCGCCTTGCCCACCTTCGACATTCCGGGCATGCCCGGCGCCCAGATGGGCATGCTCAACCTCAACGACATCTTCGGCAAGGCGTTCGGCGGACGCACCAAGACCCGCCGGATGACCGTCGCCGAAAGCTACAACGTGCTGATGGCCGAAGAGTCGGACAAGCTCTTGGACCAGGAGAAGGTGACCAGCGAAGCGATCCGCTCCGTCGAGCAGAACGGCATCGTGTTCCTCGACGAGATCGACAAGATCACCGCCCGGTCCGAGCGGGTCGGCGCCGATGTCAGCCGCGAGGGCGTTCAGCGGGACCTGCTGCCGCTGATCGAGGGGACCCAGGTCGCGACCAAGCACGGCACCGTGCGCACGGACCATATCCTGTTCATCGCCTCCGGCGCGTTCCACCTGTCCAAGCCGTCCGACCTGCTGCCCGAGCTTCAGGGTCGGCTGCCGATCCGGGTCGAGCTGCAGGCCCTCACCCGGGACGACTTCAAGCGCATCCTGACTGAGCCGGACTACAGCCTGATCACCCAGTACAAGGCGCTCATGGAGACCGAGGGGGTGACGCTGCAGTTCGAGGATGCGGCGATCGAGGAGCTGGCCACGCTGGCGGCGGAGATCAACCGTACGGTCGAGAATATCGGCGCGCGCCGGCTGCATACCGTCCTGGAGCGGCTTCTGGACGAGATCAGCTTCACCGCCAGCGACCGGTCGGGCGAGACGATCGTGATCGATTCCGCCTATGTCCGCGAACGGGTCGGCGACCTGGCCCGGAACGCCGATCTCAGCAAGTTCATTCTCTGATGCCCCGACGAAGCGGTGCCGAGGCCGTCAGTCCCGGCGCCGCTTCAAGAGGAGGTAGAGCGCGCCCGCCCCGCCGTCCCTGGGCTGGGCCGGGGTGAAGGCCAGGATCTTCGCCCGCAGCGGATCCTCGTTCAGCCAGCGCGGCACGGAGCGGCGCAGGATCCCCTCCCCGCCGCCGTAACCTCCCTTGCCGGTGATCACCAGGAGCATGCGCCGGCCGAGCCGGTAGCCTTCCAGCACGAAGCCCGTGAGCGCGTCATGGGCCTCGGCCTGGGTCAGCCCGTGGAGGTCGAGCCGGGCCTCGATCGAAAGCCGGCCCCGCCGCAGCCGGTCGGCGGTGCGCCGGTCGACGCCGGGAATGCGCTCGGGATCGATGGGCGGCAGGGGCGGCGGCGCAATGCCGGGCGGCTTCGCCGCCGTGGCGGCAAGGGTCGCCCGGATCGCGCGGATTTCGGGCGCCGGCGGCGGTTCGGCGGCCTCCGCCGCCTCGGGCGGCTGCTTCAGCGGCGCGACGTCGCGCATCGCCAGCCGCCAGAGCCGCAGCTCGTCGGCCGTGGGTTTCCGGATACGGGCCATGAGAGATTGCCGGGGTCAGCCTTCCTGAACGTCCAGGAGCAGGATATGAAGCCGCCGCGGCCCGTGGGCGCCGAGCTGGATCTGCTGCTCGATATCGGCGGTTCGCGACGGGCCGGTGATGAAGTTCACCGTGCGCGGCATGGCGCCCGCCGCGCGCAGCCGGTCCCAGCCGTCCTCGTAGGTGGCAACCACCTGGTCGCGCCGAAGGACGACGATGTGGTTGTCCGGCAGGAAGTTGAGCCCGGTCGGGGTTTCCGGTCCCGAGACCAGCATGAGGGTTCCGGTCTCGGCAATCCCGGCCAGGGCCGGGGTGACCGAGGTCAGGTCGTCGGCGCTCGCGGCGCCCCGGGTCACGTCCAGGGTCGGCGTCCGTTCCCACGGCACGGCGTCCAGGACCGCGGCCGGCGCTACCCTCGCCGCGGGCCGCAGATTGTGCCCGGCAAGGAAGCGCAGGACCGCGTCCGGAATCTCCTCCGGGGACGACAGTCGTTCCACCGTGGCGGCGACAGCGGTCGCCTGGGCGACGAACAGCTCGACCAGCCCGTCCGGACCGACTGCGGTCCGCGCCGGGATGAGGTTTCGCGGATGATGGTCGAGGCGATGCCGGACCGTCTCCTCGGCCTCGGCATCCCGCGGGCTGCGCCGCAGCGAGCGGCGGATCGCACCCAGGATCTGCGAACGGGGATCGGTCAACGGACGTCTCCCGGGGAATTCGGCCGCCGACCTTCGGCATAGAGCTGGAAGAAGGTCTTGCCCTCCGGCGCCGGCAGATCGCGCCAGTCGGTCCAGCCGTCGGCGAAGGGCAGCCGGACGAGCCGGCCGCGATCCCGGCCGAGCCGTCCGAGAAGGCGGGCCGCCAGCGCCGCTCCGGTACGGTAGAGGGACGGCCTTCTGGCAAGCCAGGCCCAGGCCCCCAGGCCGTAGCGGTAGGATGTCGGGGACAGCGCCGCCGCATGCTCCTTCTCCCGCCAGTGCCGCATGATCTTCGGCAGGGGGATCTTCATCGGGCAGACCGCTTCGCACCGGCCGCAGAAGGTGGACGCGTTCGGCAGGTGGCGCGCTTCCTCGAGGCCGAGCAGGCCCGGGGTCAGCGCCGCCCCGATCGGTCCCGGCACGATCCAGCCATAGGCATGGCCGCCGACCGCCGCGTAGATCGGGCAGTGATTGATGCAGGCGCTGCAGCGGATGCAGCGCAGCACTTCCTGGCTTTCTGTGCCGAGCAGCGCCGACCGGCCATTGTCCACGAGCACGACGTGGAATTCTTCGGGCCCGTCGGGATCGCCCGGCCGCCGCGGACCCGTCGAAAAAGTCGTGTAGGAGGTGAATTCCTGGCCCGTCGCCGAACGGGCGAGCAGGCGCAGGATGGTCGACACATCCTCCAGCGTCGGCACGACTTTTTCGAGCGAGGCCACGACGACATGGACGCGCGGCAGGGACTGGGTCAGGTCGCCGTTGCCCTCGTTGGTGACGATGACGGTCGACCCGGTCTCGGCGACCAGGAAGTTCGCGCCGGTGATGCCGACATCCGCCTCCAGGAACTTCCGCCGCAGCACCGCGCGGGCCTCGTCGGTCAGGTCCCGCGCCTCCTCGAGCGGCCGGCCCGGGTCGAGCCCGCCATGGGCCCGGCGGAAGCTTTCCGCCACCTGGTCCCGGGTGAGATGCACGGCAGGCGCGATGATGTGGCTCGGCGGCTCGCGCCGGAGCTGGATAATGTATTCGCCGAGATCGGTCTCGACCGTTTGCAGCCCGTGCTGCTCCAGGAAGGGGGTGAGGCCGATCTCTTCCGTCACCATGGACTTGCCCTTGGTGACACTGCGCGCGCCGGCCTGCCGGCAGATGGCGAGCACCGCTTCCCGCGCCTCCGCCGCGGTGCGCGCCCAGTGGACATGCCCGCCATTGGCGACGACCCGGGCCTCGAACCGTTCCAGGTAGACGTCGAGATGGGCGAGGACATGGTCCTTGATGCGGCGACCCTCCTCGCGCAATTCCTCCCATTCCGGCATCCTGGCGATGGCTGCCGCCCGGTTCCCCTGGAAGCCGGACTTCATCGTCCCCAGCGCCTTGCGCAGCCTGGCGTCGGCGAGCGCGGCGCGGGCGTTCTCGGGAAAGGCGTGGGCGGTCGGCTGCATGGGACGCGGGCTCCGTTCTCAGCGGCCTTCGCCGATCGCCGGGCCGTCGGTCATTCCAGCCAGGACTTCGGCCACGTGGCGGACCTCGACGGCCATGCCGTCCCGCTTCATCTTGCCGGCGATGTTGAGCAGGCAGCCCATGTCGCCCGCCAGCAGCAGTTCCGCCCCGGTCGAGGCGGCCGCGGCCGCCTTGTCCGCAACCATGCGGTTCGAGATTTCCGGATACTTGACACAGAAGGTGCCGCCGAAGCCGCAGCAGATCTCGGCGTCGGGCAGCTCTTTCAGGATCAGCCCCTCGACCGAATGCAGCAGGGTCCGCGGCTGCTCCTTGACGCCTAGTTCCCTCAGGCCGGAGCAGCTGTCGTGATAGGTGACCGTGGCCGCGAGCCTGGCGCCGTCGACCCGGGTCATGCCCCGGACATCGACCAGGAACGAGACCAGCTCGTAGGTGCGGGCGGCAAGCCGGCGCGCCCTTTCGCCCCAGTCCGGGTCGTCGGCCAGAAGCTCCGGATAGTGCAGGCGGATCATCCCGGCGCAGGATCCCGACGGGGCCACCACATAGTCATAGGGCTCGAACGCCTCGATGACCCGGCGGGCAAGGTCGGCCGCGTCCGCCCGGTCGCCGGAATTGTAGGCCGGCTGGCCGCAGCAGGTCTGGACCTCCGGGACCGCGACCGTACAGCCGGACCGCTCCAGCAGGGCGATGGCCGCGAAGCCGACCGTCGGCCGGAACAGGTCGACGAGGCAGGTGACGAAGAGCCCGACCCTCGGACGGGTCCCCCGGCCGGAGGCGGCGTCTGTCATGGGGTGCTGAGATTCGAACGGCATGGAACCAGCGGGTGCAGCGGACGGCCGGGCCGGACACGGATCGGTCCGGCGTCCGCTAGCATGACTGGTAATACCAGTTGTGACAACCCGCCGGTCGATTCGGCGGGCCGGTCAGTTCGGTGTCGCCGTCTCGACCAGGGTCCAGTTCGGGTCGGTCGAACGGGTATTGCGCGAGAAGGTCCAGATGTCGGTGATCTCGACCGCCTGGTCGGGATCGCCCTCGATCACCTCGCCGTTCCGGTCGCGGGTCACGTTGATCTGCCGCGTCGTGAACTTCACGGTCACGTAGACGGTACGGCCTTCCACCTTCCCGTCCAGGATCTCCGCGGCCTTCATCTCCTCGACACGGGTTTCCAGCGAGGTCCCGCGCGCCAGCCGGTCGCGGATCGCCCCGCTGAATTCGTCATAGAGGTCGTCGGAGAGGAGCGGCCGAAGGGTCGCGGTATCACCCTTGGCGAAGGCGTCCACGATCATGCCGAAGGCGATCTTCGCGCCTTCGATGAAGCCCCGCGGATCGAAGCTGGGATCGGCGATCCGGACCTGTGTCAACCCGTGACGGGGCCCGGGCTGCATGTCGGCGTCCTGAACGTCCCGGCCGGGCAGGGTCACCACATTGTCCTGCGCGGGCTCGGCCGGGCGCTGGGCGCCGGTCGAGAAGGGATTCGGACGCTGCTGCTCGTTGCCGGTGCGGCGGCCGAGGACGTTCCTCAGGCGGAACACCAGAAAGGCGGCGATCATCGCGAAGATGAGAATATCGATGAAATACAAGCCTTCGCCCATTTGTTCTCGTGTGCCGAATGCCGCGAGACCCCCGCGGGTGGAAGGGTTTTGCTGGACCTCGAAACGTCCCGGCACTACCTCAGACGGAGCCGGCAACCTTCTCGGGAGATTTCCGGACCAGGGAGCCGGTCTGACCGGCCGGTCTTTTCCTTCTGAGAGATAGGCCGTCGGGGTTGAAACGGCAAGGAAAAGTCATGCCCCTCGTTCTTCTGGCGCTTCTCGTGCTCCCCATCGCCGAGATCGCCGTGTTCATCCAGGTGGGCGACCTGATCGGCCTTTGGCCGACGGTGCTGGGCGTCGTCCTGACCGCATTCCTGGGCGCGGCCATCCTGCGCCGCCAGGGGATGCGGACCCTGCAGGATTCCCAGAACGCCCTGCGGCGGGACGAATCCCCGGTTCGGCAGCTTTTTCACGGCTTCTGCCTGTTCTTGGCCGGCGCTCTCCTGCTGGTGCCCGGATTCATCACCGATGCGATCGGGCTTCTGCTCCTGATCCCGCCGGTCCGGGACGTCCTCGGCCGGTGGCTCTGGGAGGTGCTGCGCCGAAACGCCTCGGTCACGGTCTCGATGCAGGGAGTCCGCAGCGGCGGTCCCCGCCGCGGGTCGACGATCATCGAGGGGGAGTACCGGGAAGTGGACCCCGCACCGGCCGAGCCCGAAATCCTGCCGCCCGGGCCGAATCACCGTCCGACCGGCCGCGAGCCCTGACGGGGGCCGGGCCGCGGTTGTCCCGCACCGCGGTTCCGTGCTAGCGAGAGCCTATAGCCCATACCGATCCGAAGAGACTTCAGGGAGCGCCTCGATGAGCGACACCAGCAACCCCACCACCGGCCAGGGCAACGGCCCGGCGGAGGCCGCCCGTCCGGCCGTGCCGCCGATCCAGATCGCCGCGCAATACGTCAAGGACCTGTCGTTCGAGAATCCGAACGCCCCGCAGAGCCTGATGTCCGCGCAGACGGCGCCCCAGGTGTCGGTCAATGTCGACGTTCGCACGAACCAGCTGAACGAGTCGACCTGGGAGGTCGTGCTCAACATCCGCGGCGACGCCAAGGCCGGCGACAGCCAAGCCTTCATCGTCGAACTGGCCTATGCCGGGGTCGTCGGGCTGAACAACGTGCCGAAGGAGCACGCCGCGCCGATCCTTCTGATCGAGGTGCCCCGCCTGCTCTTCCCCTTCGCCCGCGCAGTCATCGCGGAGGCGACGCGGAACGGCGGCTTCCCGCCGCTGCTCGTGCAGCCGATCGATTTCGCCGAGCTGTTCCGGCGCCAGCTTCAGAACCTGCGCGAGCGCCAGCAGTCGCAGGGCGCCCCGGCGGCCGGCGCGCCGAACTGATCCGTCAGCATGTCCCCGGGCGCCGTCGGCTTGTCCGCCACGGCGCCCGTCACTCCGCCGCTTCCGCCGCAAGCCACAGCGGGTTATTGAGCTTCTTCAGGAATTCCGCGTGGGCCGCTAGCTCGTCCTCGGTCGGCGCGTGCGGCCGCGGCGCTCGCAGCGTGCGCTGGGCGGCGGTCGTGAGTGCCGTCGCCTCCCGGGTTTCGGTCAGCACCAGGCCCGGCTGCCGGCCGCCCATCAGCTCCAGATAGACTTCGGCCAGAAGCTGCGCGTCGAGCAGGGCTCCGTGCAAGGTCCGGTTGGAATTGTCGATGCCGAAGCGCTTGCAGAGCGCATCCAGGCTGGCCTGGGCCCCCGGAAAGCGCTTCTTGCAGAGGGCCACCGTGTCGAAGGAGCGGCTCATCGGCAGGGACTGGAAGCCCAGCCGGGCGAGTTCGGCATTGATGAACTTCATGTCGAACTCGGCATTGTGGATGACGAGCCGCGCGTCGCCGATGAACTCCAGGAATTCCTCCACGATCTCGGCGAAGACCGGCTTGTCGGACAGGAATTCGTCTGTGAGGCCGTGAACCGCCAGCGCCTCGGCGGGCATCGGGCGCTCCGGGTTGATGTAGCGGTGGAAGACCCTGCCGGTCGACACGTGGTTCAGCATCTCGACGCAGCCGATCTCGACGATGCGGTCGCCGGTCAAGGGATCGAAGCCAGTGGTTTCGGTATCGAGCGCGATCTCACGCATGCGCAGTCTTCCTGACGACGGAACGACGACGGGGCCGGGGCGGCCAGTTGAGCGGCCTTGCGGCGCGGGCAAAGCTTACCAGCCGTTCCAGCGACCGCAAGGTCGTGCGCCGGCCGAGCCCGGTCGGGATCACGAAATCGGCCAGGCGGCGCTTCATCCGGTCGGGCATCTGCCGGGCCAGGATCCCGCGGAACTTCTCCTCCGTCATTCCCGGCCGGGCCAGGACGCGCTGGCGCTGGATGAAGAAGGGCGCGCTGACGACGGCCACCAGATCGCAACGCCGGTCGCCCCCGGTCTCGAACAGAAGCGGCACGTCCAGCACCACGACGTCCACGCGCCGGGCAGCGCAGCGCCGCAGGAAATCCTGCGTCGCCCGGTGCACCAGCGGATGGACGATCGCCTCCAGCCGGGCCAGGGCCTCGGGATCGCCGAAGACCCGGGCGCCCAGAGCTTGGCGGTCCACCCGGCCGTTCCGGACCACGCCCGGAAACGCCGCGGCGATCGCGGGCACGGCGGCACCGCCCTGGTCCAGCAGCCGGTGGACGGCGGCATCGCTGTCGTGAACGGGGATGCCCATCCGCCGCAGCATGGCGGCCGCCGTCGTCTTGCCCATGCCGACCGACCCGGTGAGCCCGACGATGACCATCGCGACTTCAGGCCGACAGGACGGCTGCCCGCAGCGCGCCGTCCACCGTCGGAGGCACGCCGAACCACGCCTCGAAGCCCGGTCTCGCCTGGTGCAGCAGCATGCCGAGCCCGTCGACGACCGGGTTGCCGCGCCGCCGCGCCTCGGCAAGAAGCGCCGTTTCGAGCGGCGCATAGACGATGTCGGTGACGAGCGCGTCCCCGGGCAGGTCGTCGAGCCGGAGCTCCAGCGGCGGCTGCCCGGTCATGCCGAGCGAGGTGGTGTTGACCACGAGCGCCGCCTGGCCCAGCGCCGCCTCGCGCTCCGACCAGTCGACCACGGCGACCCGGTCGCCGAAGGCGTCGGCCAGGGCCTCCGCCTTCTCGCGTGAGCGGTTCGTCACCCGGACCTCCGGCGCGCCCGCATCCAGGAGCGCGACCAGTACGGCACGGGCGGCGCCCCCGGCGCCGATCATCACGGCCGGTCCCCGATCGGCGCGCCAGGACGGGGCGGCGCCTGTCAGGTTTTCCAGAAATCCGTAGCCGTCCGTGTTCGACCCGGTCAGCGTGCCGTCCGCTTCGACCACGATCGTGTTCACGGCGCCTATGCGCCGCGCCTCTTCGCTTGCCCGGTCGACCAGGCGCAGCGCCGCCTCCTTGTGAGGCACGGTGACGTTGCAGCCGCGGAAGCCCAGAAGCGGCAGCGCCCGCAACGCCCGTTCGAAATTTTCCGGCGCCACCGGCAGCGGCACATAGGCGCCATCGATGCGGTAGCGTCTGAGCCAATGGCCGTGAAGGGCCGGGGACCGCGAATGGGAAACCGGCCAGCCGGCCACGCCGGCGAGCCTCGCCTTGCCGGACAGGCTCATATCCGCAACACCCCCTGCACCCTCAGGTAATCGAGCAGCGGCAGAAGCGGCAGCCCGAGCACGGTGAAGTAGTCGCCCTCGACGCGGGCGAAGAGCTGTGCCCCCAGCCCCTCGAGCTGGTAGGCGCCAACCGATCCCAGGACCGCCGTTCCGGCGCGGGCGAGATAGTCGTCCAGAAACGCGTCCGAGAAGTTCCGCATCGTCAGCGTGGCCCGGTCCGTCCGGTGCCAGATCCGCACGCCGTCGCGCACCACCACAGCGGTCGAAACCAGCCGGTGGGTCTTGCCGCGGAGCGCGATCAGCTGCGCCCGGGCATGGTCCGGGTCCGGCGGCTTGTCGAACCAGGTCCCGTTGCAGTCCAGCATCTGATCGGCGCCGATGACGAGCGCCCCCGGGTGCCGACGGGTGACCCGCATCGCCTTCATCTCGGCCAAGGCTTCCGACACCTCCTCGGCCCGGGCTCCCTCGGCCCTGAAGGAGGCCTTCACCATGTCCTCGTCGACGGCGGGCGGGTCGATCTCCACCTCGACGCCCGCCCGGGCCAACATCTCCCGGCGCGTCGCGCTGCCGGAGGCGAGCACCACCCTCTGGCCGGAAACTTCGCTCACCGGAACGACTCCCCCTGCCGGCGCCGGGCCATGAGCGAGAAGATCTCGGCCGCCGTCTCCTCTATCGCCCGGCGGGTGACGTCAATCACCGGCCAGCGCTTGCGGTTGAAGTACCGGCGCGCCTCCATGACCTCGGCCCGGACCACCTCGGGATCGACATAGTCGGTGGTGCCGCCCTGGTTCAGCATCCGCATCCGGTTCCGCCGGATCTGGACCAGGCGGTCGGGATCCTTGGTAAGCCCGATGATCAGCGGGTCGGTCAGCTGCTCCAGCTCGGGCGGCAGCGGGACGCCGGGAACGAAGGGGACGTTGGCCGCCTTCAGGCCGCGGTTCGCGAGATAGAGGCAGGTCGGCGTCTTGGAGGTCCGGCTGACGCCGACCAGGATCACGTCGGCCTTGTGCAGCTCGCCCGCCGACTGGCCATCGTCATGGCCCAGCGCGAAGTCCATCGCGTCCATGCGGCTGAAATAGGCGGCATTCAGCATGTGCTGCCGCCCGGGCCGGCTCTGGCTCTGCATGTTCAGATGGCGGGCGAAGGCCATGATGATCGGGTCCAGGACCGAGATGCAGGGGACGTTCAGCCGCATGCAAAGGTCGTTGAGGCGCTGGCGCATGCGCTCGTCCACCAGCGTGTAAACCACAACGCCACGGTTCCGCTCGATATCCTCCAGAACCAGGTCGAGCTGCCGGTCGGTCCGGACGAGGTTCCAGAAATGCTCGATCGGCTCCACCCCCTCGAACTGGGCGACACAGGCCCGGGCGACGCTCTGGATCGTCTCGCCGGTGGAGTCCGAGACGAGGTGAAGATGGAAGGTCTTGGGGCTCATGATCGGTGTTTTACCAGCGCACGGTGGAAAGTCCGCCTGAAAATGTGGATGGCCGGCGCCCGCGTCGACCCTTCGGGAAATGCGCCCCCGCCCTCCCCGCTTCCGTCCGGCCGCCTGCTCCCTCGTGGACGGATAAGGCGCCTCGGACGTGAAGAATGTTGACGGCCGCGTCCTCCCCCCGCTTATGCACAAATGCCGTCGCGCCGCGACTCGTCGGGCATGTTCGCACCGGTGCCGAATGTCCCCGACTTGCCGGGTTAATCCACTGCCTGAGGAAAAATCTGTGGATAACATCCGCGGACCACGTATCCCCGTTATCCACAGGGAACCACCTCATCCACATCTTTTCGGAATCGGGATCTCTTATGAGGGGAAAACTATGGCATAAGGCCAGTCCAGCCCTCCGACCCGAACGGCAAGGACCGAGACACCGCCCGTGACCAGCTTTGCAGCCCAGCCCAAACCGTTCCTGCATGCCCTCAAGGGAGATACGGCCGACCGACCGCCCTTCTGGCTGATGCGCCAGGCCGGACGCTATCTGCCCGAATACCGCAAGGTCCGCGCCCGGGCCGGCAGCTTCCTCGACCTGTGCTACACGCCGAAGCTGGCCGCCGAGGTCACGCTGCAGCCGCTCCGCCGCTACGGCATGGATGCGGCGATCCTGTTCTCCGACATCCTGGTCGTGCCGCATGCGCTGGGGCAGGAACTTGCCTATGTGGAAGGCGAAGGCCCGAAGCTGGCGCCGATCCGTACGTCCGCGGATCTGAAGCGTCTGACCACGGGCCGTCTGCACGAGGTTCTGGGTCCGGTCTACGAGACGGTGCGTCTCGTGCGGGCGGAACTGCCCGAGGAGGCCGCGCTGATCGGTTTCGCCGGCGCACCCTGGACCGTCGCGACCTATATGGTCGAAGGCGGCGGCAGCAAGGATTTCGGCCATGTGAAGCGCTTCGCCTATGGCGATCCGGGCGGCTTCGGTGAGCTGATCCGCCTTCTGGTCGAAGCGACCACCGATTATCTCTCGCGGCAGATCGAAGCGGGGGCCGAGGCCATCCAGCTTTTCGACACCTGGGCCGGCGCCCTGCCGGAGGACGCCTTCCGGCGCTGGGTCATGGAACCGACCCGGGCGATCGTCGAGGCGGTCCGGAAGAAGCATCCCGGCATCCCCGTGATCGGGTTTCCACGCGGTGCCGGGAGCCTTTACGAGGCCTATGCCGAAACGGCCGGCGTCGACGCGCTCGGGCTGGACACGGCGGTCACGCTCGACGAGGCGCAGCGGCTTCAGAAGCGCGTGACGGTCCAGGGCAACCTGGATCCGGCCCTGCTGCTGGTCGGCGGCGAGGCGCTGGAACGCGCCGTCCACGACCGGCTGGCCGCGCTCGGCGCCGGACCGTACGTCTTCAATCTGGGCCATGGCGTCATGCAGGCGACCCCGCCCGAGCATGTGGGCGCACTGGCTGAGATGATCCGTCGCTGGCCGGAAACGCGGAAGGGGCTCTGAGCTTGCCGGGCCACGTGCTAAACCTTCGCCCATGACCAACGCCTCCACCACGCGGAAGACCGCCGTCGTCCTTTTCAACCTGGGTGGCCCGGACAACCAGGACGCGGTTCGGCCGTTTCTGTTCAACCTGTTCTACGACCCGTCGATCATGCGGGTGCCGAATCCGCTGCGCTTCCTGCTGGCGACCCTGATCTCCCGGCGCCGTACCCATGAGGCGAGCGAAATCTACGCGCAGCTCGGCGGCGGCTCACCCCTCCTCCCGAACACCGAGGCCCAGGCGCGGGCGCTCGAGGCGGAGCTGTCCGATCTCGGCGAAACGCGCGTGTTCATTGCGATGCGCTACTGGCATCCGATGAGCGACGAAACCGCCTATCAGGTGAAGGATTTCGACCCGGACCAGGTGGTGCTGCTGCCGCTCTACCCGCAGTTCTCGACGACGACGACCGCCTCGTCGCTCAGGGTCTGGCGCCAGGCGGCGAAGGCCGCCGGGCTCGACAAGCCGACCCGTCTCGTCTGCTGCTATCCGGACGAGCCCGGCCTGATCGACGCCAATGTCCGGCTGATCGAAGCGGCCTGGCGCGAGGCTTCGGCATTCGGGCGGCCGCGGCTCCTGTTCTCGTCGCACGGGCTGCCGGAAAAGATCGTCAAGGACGGCGACCCCTACCAGTGGCAGTGCGAGCGTACGGCCGCCGCAATCGTCGAGCGCCTGGGCATTCCGGACCTGGACTGGGTGACCTGCTACCAGAGCCGGGTCGGGCCGCTGAAATGGATCGGCCCCTCGACCGAGGACGAGGTAATCCGCGCCGGCGCCGACCGGGTGCCGCTGATTGTGGCGCCGATCGCCTTCGTCTCGGAGCATTCGGAGACCCTGTACGAGATCGGGATGCAGTACCGGGACCTTGCGCGGGAAAAGGGCGTGCCCTTCTTCGCGCGGGTGCCTGCCGTCGGCGACGACGCGGCATTCATCCGCGGGCTGGGACGGCTGGTGCGGGAGAGTCTCGGCCGGCCGCCGGCCATCTGCTCCGAGAACGGATCCCGCCTCTGCCCCGACTGCTGGTCGGGCTGCCCGGTCGGCAACATTTCCTGAGGATCGAACGCGATGCTCTACCTGTGGGTCAAGGCCCTGCACGTCCTATCCGTGATTGCCTGGATGGCGGGCATGTTCTACCTGCCCCGGCTGTTCGTCTATCACACCCAGGTCGCCCGGGGGTCGGAGGCGGCGCAGAAATTCATGGTGATGGAGGAGAAGCTGCTTCGCGTCATCATGAATCCGGCGATGATCGCGACCTGGGTCTTCGGCATCGCGCTCGTCATCATCGATCCGGGGCTGCTGTCCCAGGGTTGGCTTCACACCAAGCTGCTGGCCGTCTTGGGCATGACCGGCCTGCACATGGCCTTCGCACGGTGGCGGCGGCAGCTTGCGGCGGGAACCAGCGACCGTTCCGAGCGTTTCTTCAGGTTGATCAATGAGGCGCCGACCCTGCTGCTGGTCGTGATCGTCGTCATGGTCGTGGTCAAGCCCTTCTAGCCGACCCTCCTGGAGGCGCAGTTTTCCTCGGCGTTTCGGGCTGACGGCATGCGGGTTGGACCTGTCGCGGTTTATTGACTTGCATGCCCGATTTCTGTAACCATTCTATCGTCTCAAGGCCGGTTCATAGGCATCTCTCCAAAAAAAGATTGCTGGTGCGTCGTCGCGGATTTCGGCAGCTGCACCCGGCCACCCTCCCAGAACTGAAACTCTCGCGTCTTTCTTAACGCGTACCGTTCGAACCCTTAACCGGGCCTCCGCATGCATCTGCAAGAGCTCAAAGTCAAATCGCCTGCCGATCTGCTGGCGTATGCCGAAGAATTGGAAATCGAGAATGCAAGCAACCTGCGCAAGCAGGACATGATGTTTGCCATTCTCAAGCAGCTGGCCGACAACGACGTCGGCATTTTCGGTTCCGGCGTGCTGGAAGTCCTGCCCGACGGCTTCGGCTTCCTTCGTTCCCCCGAGGCGAACTACCTGCCCGGCCCGGACGACATCTATGTTTCCCCCAACCAGGTCCGGCGTTTCGGCCTGCGCACCGGGGACACCGTGGAAGGTCAGATCCGCGCGCCCAAGGATGGTGAGCGCTACTTCGCGCTGACCAAGGTGAACTCGATCAATTTCGAGGATCCGGACAAGGTCCGCCACCGCATCAATTTCGACAACCTGACGCCGCTCTATCCCGACGAGCGGCTGGTCATGGAGGTCGAGGACCCCACCAAGAAGAACTTCACCTCGCGCATCATCGATCTTGTTGCGCCGATCGGCAAAGGCCAGCGCGCCCTGATCGTGGCGCCGCCGCGCACCGGCAAGACGGTGATGCTGCAGAACATCGCCAATTCGATTTCGGTCAACCATCCGGAAGCCTATCTCATCGTCCTGCTGATCGATGAGCGGCCGGAAGAGGTCACCGACATGGACCGCTCGGTGAAGGGGGAAGTGATTTCCTCGACCTTCGACGAGCCGGCGGCCCGCCACGTCCAGGTGGCCGAGATGGTGATCGAGAAGGCGAAGCGGCTGGTCGAGCACAAGAAGGACGTCGTGATCCTGCTCGACTCCATCACCCGCCTCGCCCGCGCCTACAACACGGTGGTTCCCTCCTCCGGCAAGGTGCTGACGGGCGGCGTCGACGCCAACGCCCTTCAGCGGCCGAAGCGCTTCTTCGGTGCGGCGCGCAATATCGAGGAGGGCGGATCGCTGACGATCATCGCCACGGCGCTGATCGACACCGGCAGCCGCATGGACGAGGTGATCTTCGAGGAGTTCAAGGGCACGGGCAATTCCGAGATCATCCTCGACCGCAAGCTGGCCGACCGCAGGACCTTCCCGGCGATCGACATCGGCAAGTCCGGCACCCGGAAGGAAGAGCTGCTGGTCGACCGGGCCACGCTCAGCAAGATGTGGGTGCTGCGTCGCATCCTGATGCCGATGGGAACCACGGACGCGATGGACTTCCTGATGGACAAGCTGAAGCACACCAAGGTGAACGCCGAGTTCTTCGAGAGCATGAACCAGTAGGGTTCGCGGAACACCGGCGTTTCACGTGAAACAGCCCTGACCGACGAAGCCCCGGCCGCTGACAGGCGCGCCGGGGCTTCTCATGTTCGGCAGGGACCGCCGGGTCGTGCCGCCGGATCAGGTCAAGAGGATCGTCGATCCCGTGGTCTTCCGGGATTCGAGCGCCCGGTGGGCTTCCGCCGCGTCCTTCAGGGGGAAGCGTTGCGACGTCGCGATCTCGACCGCGCCCGACCGCACGACCTCGAACAGCTCCGCGGCCGCCGCCAACAGGTCGGACCGGTCCGCCATGTAGGTGAATACGGTCGGTCGGGTGACGTAGAGCGACCCCTTCCCCGCCAGCCGGCTGAGATCGAAGGGCGGCACCGGGCCGGACGCGGCGCCGAACAGGATCATGAAGCCCCGCGGCCGCAGGCAGTCGAGGGAACCTTCGAAGGTATCCCTGCCTACGCCGTCATAGACGACGGGGACGCCCTTCCCGCCCGTAATCTCCTTCACGCGCGCGACGAAATCCTCCTCCCGGTAGAGGATCGGATGGTCGCAGCCGTGCCGGCGGGCAAGATCGGCCTTCTCCGGCGATCCGACCGTGCCGATGACGGTTGCGCCCAGATGCTTGGCCCATTGGCAGGCGATCAGGCCGACCCCGCCCGCCGCGGCGTGGATCAGGATCGTCATTCCCGGCTCGACCCGGAAGGCCGAGCGCAGGAGAAACTGGACCGTCAGCCCGCGCAGCATCATCCCGGCCGCCTGCTCGAAGCCGATCTCGTCGGGAAGCGCGACCAAGCGGTCGGCGGCGATGATCCGCTCCTCGCAATAGGCGCCCGGAGCCTGGGAGATATAGGCGACCCGGTCGCCGGGCTTCACGTCGGTGACGCCCGGCCCGACCTCGATCACCTCGCCCGCGCCCTCGACGCCCGGCGTTATCGGCAGCGGCAGCTTGTAGAGGCCGGTGCGGTGATAGGTGTCGATATAGTTGACGCCGACGGCCCGGTGGCGCAGCAGAACCTCGCCCGGGCCCGGGCGGCCGGTCTCGACCTGTTCGAGGCGGAGCGTTTCCGGCCCGCCCGTCTCATGAACTCGGATGGCATAGCCCATTATTAGCGTCCCCCTTCTACATCGGCTGACCAAGGGCTTCCGTCGGGACCGTTTGGGGAGGTCCGCGCTTCCGCTTCATCCGCGTGAAGCCCCCGGTGACGGTATATGCCTGCCCCGGGCTTGTCATCCGGGGACCGGGCGCCCCTCGTGGCGGAGAAGCCAGCGCTTGATGCCGAGCCCGGCGCTGCCGTAGCCGCCGATCGCGCCGCCGCTGGCGATCACCCGGTGGCAGGGGATCAGGAGGCAGATGGGGTTGCGGCCGCAGGCGTTGCCGACCGCCCGCGGTCCGGTGTCGAGGCTGATCGCAAGCCCGCCATAGGTCGCGACCTCTCCCCAGCCGATCTCCCGCATGGCCTGCCAGACCCGAAGCTGGAACGGCGATCCGGCGGGCCTGACCGGGAGATCGAAGCGTTTCAGCCGACCGGCAAAATAGGCTGCGATCTGGCGTTCGGCTTCGTCCAGCAGCGGGTCCGGGTCGTCCCCGGCCCCGGCCGCGAAGTCAAGGCCGGTGATCGCCCCGTCTTCTGCCGTTACGGTCAGCGGCCCGACGGGGCTCGGGACGGTGCGACGGACCATGGCCTATTCCAGCAGGCCCGCGAGGGCGGAGGCATCGGTGACCGGTGCCTCGCAGGCCATGCCCCGGCATAGATAGGCCGTCGCGCGGCCGTCGAGGGCGGTCTTGCCGGCCGCTGGATGCCCCGTCGGGAGGCTTTCGCCCGGACCGACGACGGTGAGCAGGCGATCGGGCAGCGACCGTTCCAGAACCGCGCGGCAGAGGGCGCGGGTGTCGGAAGACGAGCGGTCGCCGACGATCACGACCTGGAGCGTCCGGCCCAGGAACTCGGCATTGTTGAGGAAGGTCGCCAGCGGGAAGAAATTCCGGGTCAGCTCGCCGGCGAAGGCCCGCACGGTCGATTCCGCCCGTTCGGCATAGGCCGTCTCGCCGGTCAGCAGGTAAAGCCGGGCGAAGACGCCGACCAGCGTACCGTTGCCGGAGGGCGTGGGGTTGTCGTAGGCGGTCTTGGTCCGCACGATCAGGGCTTCCGCATCGTCGGCCGTCAGGAAATAGCCGCCCCGGTCTTCGTCGCGGAAATGCCGCTCGACCGCGTCGACCCAGCTCCGGGCACATTCCAGATAGGAGCCCTCGCCCGTCGCCTCGAAAAGCGACAGGGCGGCACGGCTCATCTCCGCATAGTCGTTGAGCGTCGCGGGCGGTCCGAACCGGCCGGCCCTTGCCGCGTGGCGGAGTCTTCCCGAGATCGTCATCCGGTCGCGGATGAAGGAGAAGGCCCGTGTCGCGGCCGCGATCCAGGCCGGGACCTCGAACACCATGCCGGCTTCGGCCAGCGCCGCGATCATCAGCCCGTTCCAGTCGGCAAGGACCTTGTCGTCCCGCCCCGGCCGCACGCGGCCCTCGCGCCGGGCAAGAAGCCGGGTGCGCAACGAGGCGAGCCGCGCTTCCGTCGCGGCATCGGCCGGCTCAGGCCGGTGCCGGCGGTTGAGGATCGTCTTTCCTTCCCAGTTCCCACCGGGGACGACGTCGTAGAACTGGCCGAACAGGGCCGCGTCGGATCCCAGGACCTCCTCGATCTCGGCCATGTCCCAGACATAGAAGCGCCCCTCCTCTCCCTCGCTGTCCGCGTCCAGCGTGGCGGCGAAGGCTCCGCCTTCGGCGACCATCTCCCGCAGCAGCCAGTCGATCGTCTCGCGGACCCTGGCCTCGTAGACCGGATCGCGGGTCTCCTGCCAGACCAGGGTCAGGAGTTCGACCATCTGGGCGTTGTCGTAGAGCATCTTTTCGAAATGGGGCACGAGCCACTCGGCATCGGTGGAATAGCGGGCGAAGCCCCCGCCCAGATGGTCGTAGATCCCCCCCTGGCACATATGGGTCAGGGTCGTGGTGACCGCCCGGCGATAATCTTCGCGGCCCGTGCGCTTCCACGCCCGCCACAGGAGAGTGAAGATCGCGGTCTGCGGGAATTTCGGCGCCTGGCCGATCCCGCCATACCGGAGGTCGACTTCGTCCAGCAGGCGCTCGGCGACGGCATCCAGGGATTCTCCGGGCACGCCGGCGGCGGGAAGGTTCATCGACATCCGGGCGAGCCCGTCGCGAAGCGCCGCGACATTCGACGCGACCTTGTCCGCTTCGTTCCGGTATATGCCGGCGATCGCCTGCAGGACTTCCGGAAAGCCGGGCCTGCCCCAGCGGGTCGTCGGCGGAAAATAGGTTCCGCCCCAGAACGGGTCGCCGTCGGGGGTGAGAAACATGGTCAGCGGCCAGCCGCCCTGCTGTCCCATCATGGCGAGCGCGGCCTGGTAGATCTGGTCGATGTCTGGGCGTTCTTCCCGATCGACCTTCACATTGACGAATTCCCGGTTCATGAGGCCGGCGATGTCGGCGTTCTCGAAGCTCTCATGGGCCATCACGTGACACCAGTGGCAGGCCGCATACCCGACCGAGAGCAGGATCGGCTTGTCCTCCCGGCGGGCCCGTTCCAGGGCCTCCGGCCCCCAGGGCATCCAGTCGACCGGATTGTCGGCGTGCTGCAGCAGATAGGGGCTGATCTCTCGAGCCAGTCGGTTACGGGCCATCACGGGGGTTCCGGCAGTGGTCTGGAGTCGGGCGGCGCCTCCGCTATAGTGTGGGCATTCGGCGGCGCGACCCAAGGCCTAAACGGCCTTGGACGCCAGAAAGCGAGCGGAGCGGCCCCCATGAAATTCTCCATCGACATCGAATGCACGCCCGAGGAAGCCCGGGCCTTTTTCGGCCTGCCGGACGTCAAGCCGATGCAGGACGCGTTGATGGCCCAGCTGCAGGAGCGGCTTTCGGCCGGGCTGGCCGCGACCGAGCCCGATGCCCTTCTCCGCTACTGGCTGCCGCTCGGCATGCAGAATCTCGAGCAGTTCCAGCGCGCCTTTTGGTCGGGCATGACCCCGGGCGAGCGGTCGGGCGACGAGTCCAAGAGCTAGGCCCCGGAACGCTATCCTTCCCATGGCATCGACGATCTTCGCCCTGTCCAGCGCGCCCGGCCGTGCCGGTGTCGCCGTGATCCGTCTTTCAGGACCGGCTGCGGGAAGCGCGCTTTCGGCGCTGACCGGCCGGCCCCTGCCGCCGGCCCGCCAGGCGACGCTTGCCGCGCTGGTCGATCCCCGTTCGGACGATCTTCTGGACCGGGCGCTGGTCCTCCACTTCCCGGGCCCGGCCAGCTTTACCGGCGAGGATGTCGTCGAGCTGCACGTCCATGGCGGGCGGGCGGTGGTGGACAGCGTCTTCGATGCGCTGGC
The DNA here is from genome assembly GCA_029263555.1 of Alphaproteobacteria bacterium. Taxonomy (GTDB): domain Bacteria; phylum Pseudomonadota; class Alphaproteobacteria; order DSM-16000; family Inquilinaceae; genus JAJUFW01. Next base: position 214 of record JAJUFW010000003.1, on the reverse strand, counting down.
GGCGATGCCCGGCCTGCGCCCGGCCGAGCCCGGGGAATTCACCCGCCGGGCGTTCGAGAACGGCAAGCTGGACCTGACGGAAGCCGAAGGCATCGCCGATCTAGTGGACGCCGAGACGCGCGCCCAGCAGCGCCAGGCGCTTCGCCAGATGGACGGCGCTCTAGGTCGGCTCTATGACGGCTGGCGCGACCGGCTCAGCCGGGCGCTTGCCCAT
>JAJUFW010000294.1 GCA_029263555.1 Alphaproteobacteria bacterium | reverse complement strand
ACTACATAAAACTTTTATTACATTGAAGCGATTTTTATCTAGGATCGGGCTTGCGCCCTCTCGGTCCAGGATCGACATTAGCGGGCCATGGAGACCGCGAACGCCGTGCAGAAACCCATCAAGCTTCTTTATTTCGCCTGGCTGAGATCACGGATCGGCCTGGCCGAGGAGGAAGTCGTCCTCCCGGCCGAGGTCCGGGATGTCGCCTCTCTGATCGCCTGGATGAAGGGCCGCGGGCCGGCCTATGCCAAGGCGCTGGAGAACGAGGCGGTGGTAAAGGTGGCGGTAAACCAGGAATTCGCCCGGGCCGACCATCCCCTGCGGCCCGGCGACGAGATCGCCCTGTTCCCGCCGGTGACCGGCGGTTGAGCGATGACCGTCCGGGTCCAGCGGGAAGATTTCGACGTCGGCGCGGAGCTGGAGGGCCTGACCCGCGGCAACACCGGAATCGGGGGCGTGGCCAGCTTCCTGGGGCTTGTCCGCGACATGGCCGGGGGCGAGCCGATCCGTTCCATGACGCTGGAACACTACCCCGGCATGACGGAACGTCAGCTTGCCGCCATCGAGGCGGAGGCGCGGCAGCGCTGGCCGCTCGACGCCTGCCTCATCATCCACCGCTACGGCCGGCTGGAGCCCGGCGACAGGATCGTTTTCGTGGCGACCGCCTCGGCGCACCGCGCGGCAGCGCTGGAAGCCTGCGAGTTCCTGATCGACTGGCTGAAGACCAGGGCTCCCTTCTGGAAATTCGAGGAGACGCCCCAGGGCGGCCGGTGGGTCGAAGCGAGGGAAGAAGACGACGTGGCCGCGGCGCGGTGGGGCACGCGCGACGGGGAACCGGACGGGCTCGATCCCTGAGGCATCAACAAAAACGGCGCGGGATGCCGTATCGGCACCGCGCCGAACCGAGCGGACCGGAAGGTCCGGACGGCGCCGCCGTCCGGACCTTCCTCAGGCCTCTCTACTCCGCGGCCGTCGCCACCGCCGGCCGCCGCACCTCGGCCGCATAGGCGTCCATCAGCGTTTCCGTGATCCGGCCCGGCGTGAACCGATAGTGGTCGATCTCACCGACCGGAGTCACTTCGGCGGCCGTGCCGGTCAGGAAGACCTCCGTCGCATCGGCAAGCTCGGTCGGCCGGATCGCCCGCTCGATCACCTCGATCCCCTTGGCGCGGGCCAGGTCCATGACCGTCCGCCGGGTGATGCCGTCCAGGAAGCAGTCCGGCGTCGGCGTATGCAGCTTGCCGTCGATGACCAGGAAGATGTTGGCGCCCGTCGCCTCCGCGATCTGGCCGCGATAGTCCAGCATCATGGCGTCATGATATCCGGCCGCCTCCGCCGCGTGCTTGCTCATCGTGCAGATCATGTAAAGACCTGCCGCCTTGGAGTGGACCGGTGCCGTGTTCGGCGCGGGCCGCGCCCATGCCGAAGTCTGCAGGCGGATTCCCTTGAGCTTGGCTTCCGGCGAGAAGTAGGACGGCCACACCCAGGTCGCGATGGCCAGGTGAACGGTGTTGTGCTGTGCGCCGACGCCCATCATCTCGGAGCCGCACCAGGCAACCGGACGGACATAGCCGTCGACGATGTTGTTGGCGGCGATCACGGCTTCGGTCGCGGCGTCGATCTCGTCGACCGTGAACGGGATCTTGAAGCCGAGAATCTCGGCCGAACGGATCAGCCGCTCAGAATGCTCGCGGAGCTTGAATACCCGTCCGTTGTAAACCCGCTCCCCTTCGAATACAGAGCTCGCGTAGTGCAGTCCGTGCGTCAGCACGTGGATCTTCGCATCGCGCCAGGGCACCATCCGGCCGTCCAGCCAGATCGAGCCGTCACGATCGTCAAATGGAATAATCGCCATGGGATCGGGTTCCGATTGTTCTAAAATTCCCGTAGCTGGGAGACGTTCTGTAACATTCGGGTCGTGACTGTGTCAACATAACTGACGTATTATGCTGCATAACCGACACGACCGTGATGCATGACTGACATCAAGACCATGGTGAATCCGCTGTTCCTCCGGGAGGAGGAGCTGCGCCGGGGCATCGAGCTTCTGTTCTACGCGTACCGGGATTTCACGGCCGAACCGGATGCGATGCTCTCCCGGCTGGGCCTGGGCCGTGCGCACCACCGGGTCATCTATTTCGTCGGCCGGCACCCCGAGATCACGGTGACCGAGCTCTTGCGCATTCTGCGGATCACCAAGCAGAGCCTGTCCCGCGTTCTTGGCGACCTGGTGCGCAAGGGCTATATCGTGCAGCGCCAGGGCACGCGCGACCGCCGGCAGAGGCTTCTGGAGCTGACCGAACGGGGGCGCGAGCTGGAGCGCCAGCTTTCGGAGAACCAGCGCCGGCGCATCGCCCGCGCCTATCGCGAGGCAGGCGCCGAGGCCGTCGAAGGATTCCGGACCGTTCTTCTGGGCATCATGGATCCGGAGAACCGGCAGCTGCTGCTTTCCGCGCCGCCCGAGCGCACGGCGCGGGCGGCGCGCTGACCCGGCCCATCGGTATCCCGCGTCCGGCATTGGAGCGCTGCGAGACATGACCGGCGAACAGCCGCACATCCTGGTGATCGACGACGACCGCCGTCTGCGGGAACTGCTGAGGCGCTATCTGGTCGACAACGGGTTCATCGTCACGACCGCCGCCGACGCAGCGGACGCGCGCGCCAAGCTGGCGGCGCTGGAATTCGATCTGATCGTGATGGACGTCATGATGCCGGGCGAAAGCGGCCTCGACCTGACGCGCTCGCTCCGCGGCGAGTTGAGTACGCCGATTCTGCTCCTGACCGCCATGGGGGAGCCGGACGACCGCATCCGCGGCCTTGAATCCGGCGCAGACGACTATCTGCCCAAGCCCTTCGAGCCGCGGGAGCTGCTGCTTCGCATTCATGCCATCCTGCGCCGGGTCGTGCCGAAGACCGATGCGGCCCAGAACGGACCCGTGCGGTTCGGCGCCTTCACCTTCGACCCGAAGCGGGACGAACTCCTGTGCGACGGCGAACGGGTTCACCTGACCACGGCTGAGGCAAGCCTGCTGCGCGTTCTCGCTACCCGGCCGGGGGAAGTCCTCTCGCGCGAGACGCTGAGCGACTTGGGCCGGGTCGGCGGCAATGCACGCACGGTCGACGTGCAGGTGACGCGGCTGCGCCGCAAGATCGAGGATGATCCCCGGCTGCCGCGCTATCTGCAGACGGTGCGGGGCGAAGGCTATGTCCTTCGGACCGACGACTGATGGCCCCGGTCGACCAGGCCCTGGACCTGCCTCGACGCCTGTGGCCCGCCGGCACCCGGCTGTTGAAGCGCATCCTGCCGAGGACGCTGTTCGGCCGGTCGCTGATGATCATCGTCACGCCGGTCCTGCTCATGCAGGCGATCGCGGCCGCCTATTTCTACGACACCCATTGGGAGAAGGTGACGCAGCGGCTTGCGGTCGGCGTCGCCGGCGAAATCTCCCTGCTGGTCGACGAGACCGAGGAAGCGGACCCGGCGCGCCGCCAGATCGTCTTTGCGCGCGCCGCCCGCGCCCTGTCGCTTCTGGCGACCTTCCGGGACGGGGCGGTCCTGGAGACCGCCGGCGACCCGGAACCCGTCGGACGGCTGGGCGAGCACATCGACGCCGCCCTCCGGGACAAGATCCGGCAGAACTTCACGGTCAATCCCGAGATCGCCGGGGAATGGGTCGAAATCCGGATCCAGATGGACGCGGGCGTCCTGCGCGTTCTGGTGCCCCGCCAGCGGCTGTTCAGCTCCACCAGCACGGTCTTCATCCTGTGGATGGTCGGATCGGGGCTGGTGCTGTTCGCGGTCGCGATCGTCTTCATGCGCAACCAGATCCGGCCGATCCGGCGCCTGGCGATCGCCGCCGAAAGCTTCGGCAAGGGCCGGGACGTGGCGGCATTCAGGCCGACCGGCGCCGTGGAAGTCCGCCAGGCGGCCCGGGCCTTCCTCATCATGCGCGAACGCATCCAGCGGCAGATCACCCAGCGGACGGAGATGCTGGCCGGGGTCAGCCACGACCTGCGGACCCCGCTCACCCGCATGAAGCTGCAACTGGCCATGCTGGGCGACGGCCCGGAGATCGAGGAGCTGCGGGACGACGTCCTCGAGATGGAGCGGATGATCGAAGGCTATCTGGCCTTCGCCCGCGGCGAGGGCGCCGAGTCGCCGCGGCAGGTCGATCTTACCGAGCTGCTGCAAGACGCGATCGCCAGCGTCCGGCGCGAAGGCGCCACGGTCGACCTTTCGCTCGACGGACCGCTTCCCGTCGTGCTGCGCCCGCAGGCGATCCGGCGGTGCCTTGCGAACCTGCTGTCGAATGCCCGCCGCCATGCGTCGCGGATCTGGGTGTCCGCCGCGCGCCGGGGCGAGGCAATCGAGGTCATCATCGACGACGACGGGCCGGGCATTCCCGACGAGAAGCTGGAAGACGTGTTCCGGCCGTTCTACCGGATCGACATCTCCCGGAACGTCGAGACCGGCGGGACGGGCCTGGGGCTGACAATCGCCCGCGACATCGCCCGCAACCACGGCGGCGACATCGTCCTCGGCCGCAGCCCGCAAGGCGGCTT
>JAJUFW010000685.1 GCA_029263555.1 Alphaproteobacteria bacterium | reverse complement strand
GCCGATCACCGCCCCCTGGAGCTGGGCCAGGAACAACGGGCCGACGGACCGCGCCGCGGGGTCGAGCAGCATCGCGGTGATCTCGCTGTAGAGCGTCTGTGGGGAAAGCCTGGCCACCGCCTGCTGCGCCTCAAACTGGGCGAGCACGGACATCGGGTCGAGCGGATCGAGCGGCGCGATCACGCTCGCGACGAAGGGGACGATCATGCCCCAGAAGACGGTCATGACCAGCCAGACCGAAAGTGCCGCGAGCGCCGAGGTCGCCGGCGACCGGATGAAGCTGGAAAAGGCGATCGCCAGTGCCAGCCACACGCCGGCATAGGCCAGCGTCGCCGCCAGATAGGCAATGCCCCTGGCGACGTCGCCGCCCGAGGGCGGCAGCCCCAGGAACAGGATCCCGAGCCCGGTCATCAGAAGCCAGAGCGTGAGAAGCGCGATGCCGATGACCAAGAGGCCGCCCAGGAACTTCCCGAAGAGAATGGCGTCCCGATAGATCGGCTGGGCCAGCAGCCGGCTCATGGTCCGCCGCGCGAATTCCCCGTTAATCGCGTCGAAGCCGAGGGCGATCGCCACCAGAGGCAGGAGAAAGCCCAGGAACGAGGTGAACGAGGGGAGCGGCTCCCGGGCCACGGTCAGCAGCTTGAGGAACAGGAACGGGTCCTCGGCCGTGGTTTCCCGGATCCGCCCGATCGCGCCATAGACTGCCCCGATGGCCGTCAGCAGCACGAGCAGCATGATCAGGTGCATGCGTGCGCTCGTCATGTGGTCGGCGGCTTCCTTCAACGCGATTGCCGCCACCCCGGTCAGGGGAGAGCCTTCACGCTTCATGGCTGAACTCCCTGAAATAGCGGTTATAGGCCTCGTCCAGCCGCATCCGGCGCAGGTCGAGGTTGCGGAGCGACCCTCCGGCCTCGACGATCAGGCGCGCGAGACGGGGGCGGATGTCGGTTTCGGCCTCGACCTGCCACCGCCCCTCGCCCGTCCCGCTCACGGACTTCACCCCTTCGGCGCCGGCGGCCACCTGCCCCAGGTCGATGTTTTCGGCTTCGACGTCGATGAGATAGGCGCCGCCGCCGATCCTCGCCGCCAGTTCATCCAGCGTTCCGAAGAAGCCGATCCGCCCCTTGTTGAACAGGGCGACCCGGTGGCAGACGGACTGCACGACGTCGAGCATGTGCGAGGAGAGGAGCACGGTCATCCCCTCGCGGCTCAGCTCCTGGATCAGGTCCAGCAACTCCTGCGTCGATTGCGGATCGAGTCCGGAGGTCGGCTCGTCCAGGATCGCCACCCGGCAGTCGCGCATGAGCAACTCGGCAATGCCCAGCCGCTGGCGCATGCCGCGCGAATAGGTCGAGACCCGGCGATCGGCGACGTCCGATAGCCGAACCTTCGCGAGCGCGGCGTCGATCCGCTCCCTCGCCCGCTCGCCCGGAAGCCCGGCGAGCCTCGCCGTATAGGCCAGGTTCTCCCGGCCGGTCATCTGCTCGTAGAAGCCGACCGCATCCGGCAGATACCCGACCGTGCGCTTCACCTCCAGCGGCTGGCGCAGGGGATCCCTGCCGAGGATCCGGACCGTGCCCCTGGTCACCTCCGTGAGGCCAAGCAGCATCAGGATGGTCGTGGTCTTGCCCGCGCCGTTCGGCCCGAGAAGGCCGATGACCTCGCCGGCGTCGATCCGTAGATCGATTCCGGCGACTGCGACCGCCTTGCCGTAATGCTTGGCAAGCCCGGTCGCCTCGATGACGGTGCCG
>JAJUFW010000681.1 GCA_029263555.1 Alphaproteobacteria bacterium | reverse complement strand
GCGCTGCCTCGACGAAATCGTGGCTCAGGATGTGGCCGCCGAAGGGCGGCTTGCCCGGCAGCTCGGGCAGGCCGCAATGGTCGGTGAAGGGGGCGACTCGGATGATCGCGTTGTGGCCCCAGTAATTTCCTTCGCTCAGCTGCCAGAAGGCGAGGCCGGCGGCGAAGACGGGGCCATATACGACGCCCGCGAACTGGAGCAGCCGGGCGATCAGGCTGTTGCGGTTGACGATCTGCGGCGGCACCTGGATGAGCCCCGCCCGGGGATTCGCCTCCATCAGCCGGACCAGCGTGACCAGCGTTTCCCCGGTCATCAGGCTGTCGGCGTCCAGGACCACAAAGTTCTCGTAGTGGCGGCCCCAGCGGCGGCAGAAGTCGGCGATGTTGCCGCTCTTGCGCTCGGTGTTGAAGCGGCGCTTGCGATAGAAGATCCGGCCGGCGCCGTCGACGCGGCGGCACAGGGCGTTCCAGGCCAGCTCCTCGGCGACCCAGGCGTCCGGGTCGGTCGAATCGCTGAGGATGTAGAAGTCGAAGGAGTCGAGGTGCCCGGTCGCCTCGACCGATTCGTAGATCGCCTGGATATTGGCGAAGACCCGGGCCGGATCCTCGTTGTAGGTGGCCATGACGATGGCCGTCCTTTGGGCCAGCGGCCGGTCGGCGGCGGCCGGATCGGGCCAGTTCAGCCCGACCGCGCGCCAGCCGAAGAGCAGGCTGAGAAAGCCGGCGAACCCCGTCCAGAACGACAGGGCGACCCACGAGAAGCTGGCCGTGAACAGAACCAGGAGGATGACGTCGAGCCAGCCGAGCCCGTTCCCGGACAGGACCGATTCCATCTGGATCACGGCCACGGCCGTGGTCGCGAGGGCGAAGCCGAAGACGAAGATCCGCCTCAGCGTGCCGCGAAGGCCGCCGGCCGACATCGACGCGGTCATCCCGGACCCGTTTCCTTCAGCCCCTGCCGGTCAGGTCGAAGAACGCTCGACTCGGGGCGCGGATGTCCTGCGGAAGGACGGCAGGAGCGAGGGGACTTCCAGCGGCTGGGCGACCATCGCGGCCGGCAGGGGCTCGGGCGCCGGCACCGGCACGGCGCGCCGCAGCTCGCGGACAAGCTCGTCCGGGACCTCGTCCGCCAGGAAGAAGTCGGCCCAGCGCGCGTTGGCTCCGGCGATCAGGAATGCCGCCCGGCCGAGAAGCCGGGCCAGCTCCGGCCGGGTCAGGCGGTCGCCGAGGATGCGGGCGAACCAGGCAGCGGTTTCGGCATCGGCGCGCATGGGCGCCGAAGCGGGATCGCCGGCCGAGACGGCCTCGGCGACGAAACGGTCGGCCAGCGTCTCCAGGCGAGGCGAATCCGCAAGGCCGAAAGAATGGAAATAGGCCATCACGCGCTCCCGCGCCTCGGCGCGGCGGGCAACGGCAGACGCGTCGATCGGGGGGGCGATCACGGTGTCCATTGATAGCTCCAGGTCTCGGTCAAAGGTTCCGAGTCGAGTTTCAGGAAACAGCGCATCTCCACGGCATCGCTGCCGCTCGGACGCGCGTCGAAGAAGACCCGCCAACCCTCGGTAACCGGGTTCGGCTGGGCCACCGGATTGATCACCTCGCCATTGCTGACGGTGATGTCCGGAGTAACACCGGCGTCCGGGGAAAGTTCTGACAATCGGCCTCCCTTGAAGTCGATGACGAACTTTCGGAAGTCGGCATTCGGTTCCGGAGCGGTGCCGCCGACCCCCGTACGGGTAGATATGGTCTCTGCCGTCGCCGGCCGCTGCGGCGATTCGATGCACCAGTGC
>JAJUFW010000066.1 GCA_029263555.1 Alphaproteobacteria bacterium | reverse complement strand
CTTCCTGCGCGCCGCCGACTGCCGCGTGATCGGCATCGACCGCGATCCGCGCGCCATCGAGGCCGGGCGGCTTCAGGAGGCCGAGAGCGGAGGCCGGCTCATGGTGATCGCCGGCAGCTTCGGCGCCATGGACGAGCTGGTGGCGCCGCACCAACCCGCGGTCGACGGGGTCGCGCTCGACCTCGGCGTCTCGTCGCCTCAGGTCGACGATGCCTCGCGCGGCTTCTCGTTCCGGGCCGACGGCCCGCTCGACATGCGCATGGGAGAGGATGGGCCGACGGCCGCCGACATCGTCAACACCCTTCCCGAGGAGGAACTCGCCCGGATCATTCGCGATTTGGGCGAAGAGCGCATGGCCCGGCGCGTCGCGCATGCGATCGCGGAGGCGCGTCGGCGCGAGCCGATCCGGCGGACGCTCCAGCTTGCCGAGATCGTCCGGCGCGTCGTGCCCAAGTCCAGGGACGGCATCGATCCGGCGACCCGGACCTTCCAGGGCCTGCGCATCTACGTCAATGACGAGTTGGGGGAACTCGACCGCGGCTTGAGTGCTGCCGAGCGTCTGCTGCGCCCCGGCGGGCGGCTCGCCGTGGTCTCCTTCCACAGCCTTGAGGATCGGCGCGTGAAGCGCTTCCTGGCGGAGCGGAGCGGCGCCGCCCAGGGCGTGTCCCGCCATCAGCCCCAGAGCGCGGAGGCCCGTCGTGCCCCGACATTCACCCTGATCAACCGCAAGCCGGTCGCCCCTGGCGAAGACGAGGTGCGGGCGAACCCACGCGCCCGGTCGGCCCGCCTGCGCGCCGCCATCCGAACCGACGCGGCCGCCTGGCCGCGCGAGGAGGCCGCATGATCCGGTTGCCGACATTGGTCGTCATGGCGCTGATCGCCGCCGCCAGCGCCCTCGTGTTCCGCACGAGCTACGAGGTGCAGGCGCTGGAAGACCAGCTGGACGCGCTGAACCGCAGCATCGTGATGGAACAGGAGTCGATCCGAGTGCTGCGGGCGGAATGGGCGTATCTCAACCAGCCGTCGAGGCTGCGCGAGATGGCGGAGAAGTATTCCGTCCTCGCGCCCGTCAAGCCCGGCCAGATCATCTCGAGCCTGGACGAGATCCCGATGCCGCTGCCGGGCGCCCCCGCGATGGCCGGCATCCCGCTGCCCGGACGGAAGCCGGCGGCGTTGCCTGCCGGCCCCACCCTGGTGGCAGACGCCGCGGAACCGGCCGAACCGGCCCGCCCTGCCGCCGACGAAGGCCGGAGGCCCCCGACCGCGCCGTCCAGGACCCCGGCGCAGTCCTTCGCGGTCGCGCCGGCCGACACCCCGGTCGACGTGCTTCTGGCCAGCTTCCGTCAGCGTCTGTCAGCGCAGGAGATCTCCCAATGACCGACTTCACGGCTGACGACTACCGAACGCCGACGCCCGTATACAGGCGGGTCCAGATCAACGGGCGTGCGGCACAGGCGCTGGAGACCGGACGGGTCCGGCTGATGATCACCGGGATGGTCTTCTCGCTGGCCTTCCTGACGGTCGGGGCGCGTCTCGTCGACACCATGCTGCTGAGCGGCGGTGCGGAGCCGCGCGCCCCGGTCGCGATGACCAGCGCCGAGTCCGACGGCATGCGGGCCGAGATCACCGATCGCCACGGCAATATTCTCGCCACCACGCTGCACGTCGCGTCGGCCTATGCCGACCCGAAACTGGTGATCGACCCGGTGGAGGCCGCGACCAAGCTGACCTCCGTCCTGCCCGAGCTAGACTACGAGAAGCTGGTCGCGGATCTGAGCAGCGACCGGCGCTTCGTCTGGCTCAAGCGCGGGCTGACGCCCCGTCAGCATTACGAGATCAACCGGCTGGGCATTCCCGGCGTCGCCTTCCAGACCGAGGAGCAGCGGATCTATCCCTTGGGCCCGCTGACCTCCCATGTCGTCGGGTTCACCGATGTCGACGGACGCGGCATCGCCGGCATCGAGAAGCGATTCGACGAGCAGCTGGCTCGGGGCGACGAGCCCCTGGCGCTTTCGATCGACATCAGGCTCCAGTCGCTGATGCATGACGAGCTGTCGAGGCAGGTCGAGAAGTTCGACGCGATCGGCGGCGCCGGCATGATCCTGGACGTGCGCACCGGCGAAGTGCTCGCGATGGTGTCGCTTCCGGACTTCAATCCCTACACGCCCGGATCGGTGCCCGCGGAGACGCGGTTCAACCGCAACACGCTGGGCGTGTACGAAATGGGCTCCACCTTCAAGATCTTCAACACGGCGATGGCGCTGGAGTCCGGGACCTCGACCCTGGGCGACAGCTATGACGCGACGCGGCCGATCCGGGTCGGCCGCTTCACCATCAACGACGATCATCCGAAGGCGCGCTGGCTCTCGGTGCCCGAGATCTTCATGTACTCCTCCAACATCGGCTCGGTGCGGATGGCGCTGGAGGCGGGGGCCGAGCGGCAGCAGGAATTCCTGCGCCGGATCGGCATGATGTCGCCCTCGCCCGTGGAGCTGCCGGAGGTCGGGGCGCCGATGGTCCCCAATCCCTGGCGGGAGTCGACGACCATGACCGTGTCCTTCGGGCATGGGATCGCGGTCAGCCCGCTTCAGCTTGCGACCGGCGTCTCGGCCATGGTCAATGGCGGCATCCTGCATTCTCCGACCCTGCTCCGTCGCGATCCCGGCGAGCCGGTCCCGGGCACGCGGGTCATCTCGGACCAGACTTCGGACATCATCCGGCGTCTCCTGCGCCTGGTCGTCGAGCAGGGCACGGGCCGGCAGGCGGACGCCGAAGGCTATCTGGTCGGCGGCAAGACGGGCACGGCCGAGAAGGCGCGTGCCGGCGGCTATGCGCGCAAGTCGCTCATGAGCTCGTTCATCGCGGCTTTTCCCATGACCAGCCCCGAATATGTCGTATTCGTCATGTTGGATGAGCCGAAGGGTATCAAGGAGACCTACGGCTACGCTACCGGCGGCTGGACCGCAGCCCCGGTCGTCCGGCGTGTCATCGAACAAATGGGCCCCATGGTCGGGATTGCACCGATCGACGCCAACCGCCCGGACATCCGGGAAGCGCTGGCGATCGACCAACTGATTCCGAAGGGAAGCCAACTGGCGTCTTACTCGAATTGACGAACGCAGACCGCCATATCCGCGCCGGAGCGCAGACGCTGCCCCCGATCACGGGGTTGACGGCGGATTCGCGCGACGTGCGCCCGGGCTTCCTGTTCGCGGCCCTGCCGGGCACGCGCGTCGACGGGCGCGGCTTCATCACCGACGCCATCGCGGCGGGCGCGACCCATGTGCTAGCGCCGACCGGCACCTCCCTGCCCCCCGGCGCCGCGGCCGAGTTGATCACTGACGACCTGCCCCGGCGGCGCTTCGCGCTCATGGCCGCCGCGTTCTATGCCCGGCAGCCTTCGACCATCGCCGCCGTGACCGGCACTAGCGGCAAGACCTCGACCGTCGCCTTCGCCCGGCAGATCTGGGAGATGCTGGGCCATCAGGCGGCAAGCCTGGGAACGCTCGGCGTCGTCGCGCCGGGAATGGAGCGCTACGGCTCGCTGACCACGCCCGACCCGGTCGCGCTGCATGCGACCCTGGCCGATCTGGCGGCCGCCGGCGTCACCCATCTGGCCATGGAGGCTTCCAGCCACGGCCTCGACCAGTACCGGCTGGACGGCGTCCGCGTCACCGCCGCCGCCTTCACGAATCTGAGCCGCGACCATCTCGACTACCACGACAGCATGGAGGCCTATCTCCAGGCGAAGTCGCGGCTGTTCGAAGAGATCCTGGAGGCGGACGGGACCGCGGTTCTGAACGCAGATGCGCCGGAAAGCGTGATCCTGGCCGAAAAGGCCGCCAATGGCCGCCGCCGCATCCTGACCTACGGTGTCAAGGGCAGCCATCTCAGGATCGACGAGACCCAGCCGCTGAACCACGGAACCCGCCTGCGCCTCACCGTCGACGGCCGGTCGGTCTCGACGGTGCTGCCGCTGGCCGGGCGCTTCCAGACCATGAATGCGGTGTGCGCCCTGGGGCTGGCGATCGCCGCCGGCGCCGACCCGATCCACGCGGCCGGCACGCTCGGGCGCCTGAAGGGCGTCCCGGGGCGGCTCGAGCTGGTCGCCCGTCATCCGAACGGCGCTGCGATCTATGTGGACTACGCCCATAAGCCCGGAGCGCTCGAAACCGTTCTCGAAGCTTTGAGGCCGCACACCGTCGGGCGCCTCGTCTGCGTGTTCGGTTGCGGCGGCGACCGCGATCGCGGCAAGCGGCCGGTGATGGGGGAGATCGCGGCGCGTCTCGCGGAGCGCGTGATCGTCACCGACGACAATCCGCGGACCGAGGATCCGGCCTCGATCCGCGCCGAAATTCTGGCCGCCTGCCCCGGGGCGGTCGAAATCGGCGACCGCGCCGAGGCCATTCGGCAGGCGGTCGCCGCCCTGCAGCCGGACGATCTTCTGGTGATCGCCGGAAAGGGGCATGAGACCGGCCAGATCATCGGTGACCGGGTGCGCCCCTTCAGCGACGCGGACGAGGCCCGTGCCGCGGTGAAGGAATTGTCCGGGACCGGCACGGGAAGCGCGGCATGACGGAACAAGTTCTCTGGACCGCCCTGGAGGCGGCAGCGGCAACCGACGGCTCGGCCCGGGGCAGTTGGACCGCCACCGGCATTTCGATCGACAGCCGGACAACCCGGCCGGGCGACCTGTTCGTCGCCCTGAAGGGTCCGAATTTCGACGGGCACGACTACGTCGTCGACGCCCTGAAGCGCGGCGCCGCGGCCGCGATGGTTCATCGCCGCCCTACCGGCCTGGCGCCCGACGCCCCGCTCCTCATGGTCGACGACACCATGGACGGGCTATGGTCGCTGGGCGCCATGGCCCGGCTGAGGATGCCCGGGCGGATCGTGGCGGTCACCGGTTCGGTCGGCAAGACCGGCACCAAGGAGGCGCTGCGCCTGGCGCTTGGCGACCAGGCGCCGGCCTATGCCTCCGAAGGCAATCTGAACAATCAGTGGGGAGTGCCGCTGAGCCTGGCGCGCATGCCGGCCAGGAGCGCCTACGGCGTCTTCGAGCTGGGCATGAACCACCCGGGCGAAATCGCCCCCCTGTCTCGGCTGGTGATGCCCCATGTCGCCGTCATCACCACGGTCGAGGCGGTCCATACCGAGCATTTCGAAACGGTCGAGGCGGTGGCCGACGCCAAGGCCGAGATCTTCATGGGCATGGGACCCGCCGGCACCGCCATCCTCAACCGCGACAATCCGTACTATCCCCGCCTGGTCGCCCATGCGCGAACCCAGGGCCTGGGGCGGATCTGGAGCTTCGGCGAGCACGAGCGGGCGGACGCGCGCCTGGTCGACTGTTCGCTCCACGCCACGGCCAGCGCCGTGACGGCATCGATTCAGGGGGAGCAGGTCCAGTATTCCCTCCCCGCGCCCGGACGCCATTGGGTCGTAAACTCGCTCGCCGTACTGCTCGCCGTGAAGGCGCTGGGCGGAGACGTGGTGCGCGCCGCACGCAGCCTTGCCCGGATCACGCCGCTGAAGGGCCGCGGCGCCCGTCATCGCGTCCGGGTGGCCCGGGAGGACGACCGGGGCACGCTGCTCGTCATCGACGAAAGCTACAACGCGAGCCCGGTATCCATGACCGCAGCGCTTCAGGTGCTGGGGCAGGCCGATCTGGGCGACCGCGGCCGGCGGATCGCCGTTCTCGGCGACATGCTGGAGCTGGGCGACCAGGCCGAGGCGCTGCATGTCGGGCTGAAGGAAGTCCTGATCGCGGCCGAGGTCGATCTCGTCTTCGTCTGCGGCCCCAACATGGGACGGCTCTACGACGCCCTTCCGCCCGCCATGCGCGGCGCGGCGGCGGCCGACAGCGAGGCACTGGCGCGCATCGTCGAAGCCGCCGTTCGTCCCGGCGACGCGGTGATGGTCAAGGGCTCTCTCGGCAGCCGGATGGCCCGCATCGTCGACGCGCTCCTTGCCCTCGACGAGGGCGACGACATCAACGGAAACAACAAGACCCCGCGCCGGCGCGCGGCAAGCGGCAACTAGGCGGCGCCCAGTGCTCTACGAGCTTCTATATCCCCTCGCCGACAGCTTCTCGGCCTTCAACGTCTTCCGGTACATCACCTTCCGGACGGGCGGCGCGCTGCTGACCTCGCTCGTGATCGCCTTCGTGCTCGGCCCTCGGCTGATCGCTTGGCTCAAGGCGGTCCAGCGCGGCGGGCAGCCGATCCGCGACGACGGCCCGGAGTCGCATTTCAAGAAGCGCGGCACGCCGACCATGGGCGGCCTGATGATCCTGGTGGCGATGAGCGTCTCGACCCTGCTGTGGGCGGACCTGGACAACGCCTATGTCTGGATCGTCCTGCTGGTCACCGTCGGCTTCGGCCTGGTCGGCTTCGGCGACGACTATCTGAAGCTCACCAAGCGCAACACCAAGGGCCTGCCGGGCAAGGGCAAGCTTGCCTTCCAGATCCTGGTCAGCGCAGTGGCCGCGTGGTGGTTCATCCGCATCACCCCGACACCGCTGGCAACCGGGCTCGCCATCCCGTTCCTGAAGGACGTCCTCATCGACCTGGGCGTCCTGCTCGTGCCATTCGCCGTCCTGGTCATGGTCGGGGCGTCGAACGCCGTCAACCTGACGGACGGGCTGGACGGCCTTGCCATCGTGCCGGTCATGATCGCTGCCGGCTGCTTCGGCTTCATCGCCTATGTCGCCGGCAACGCGATCTTCGCCGAATATCTTCAGATCAACTTCGTCAACGGCTCCGGCGAACTGGCCGTCTTCTGCGGCGCGCTGATCGGGGCCGGACTCGGCTTCCTGTGGTTCAACGCGCCGCCCGCCATGGTCTTCATGGGCGACACCGGCTCGCTCGCCATGGGCGGTGCGCTCGGCGCCGTTGCGGTCGTGACCAAGCATGAGATCGTGCTGGCCATCGTCGGCGGGCTGTTCGTGCTCGAGACCGTTTCCGTCATCGTGCAGGTCGCCAGCTTCAAGCTGACAGGCAAGCGCGTGTTCCGCATGGCCCCCCTTCACCATCACTTCGAGAAGAAGGGCTGGGCGGAGCCGACCGTCGTGATCCGGTTCTGGATCATCGCCGTCATCCTGGCCCTGATCGGGCTTTCCACCCTGAAGCTGAGGTAAGGCGATGGACAGGATCGACCTCGGCTTCATGACAGGGAAGAAGGTTGCCGTGCTGGGGCTCGGGAAGTCGGGCCTCACGGCCGCTTCCGCCCTGCTCGCCGGTGGCGCCGAGGTGAGCGCGTGGGATGACGGCGAGGCCGCCCGGCAGCAGGCCTCCGCGGCCGGCGTTCCGGTCGTGGACCTGGCCTCCCGCGGGCTGTCCGGTTTCGACATGCTGATCCTGAGCCCCGGCATCCCGCGCAGCCATCCGGCGCCCCATCCGGTCGTATCCCAGGCCGAAGCCGCAGGCATCGTCATCGCCAACGACATCGACATGCTCGGCATGGTCCAGGCCGAGGCCGGCTTCATCGGCATCACCGGGACCAACGGCAAGTCGACGACGACCGCGCTGATCGGGCATCTGCTCACCGCCGCCGGACGCAGGGCGGCTGCGGGTGGCAACCTGGGCACCCCGGCGCTCGCGCTGCCGCCCCTCGGCCGGGACGGGTGGTATGTCATCGAATGTTCGTCCTACCAGCTCGAGACGGTTTCGGCCGTGCGCTGGGACGTGGGCGTGCTTCTGAACGTCAGCCCCGACCATCTCGACCGCTATGCCGACATGGCGTCCTATGTGGCGGCCAAGGAAAAGCTGTTCCTGCACCAGCCTGCCGGCGCGACCGCGGTGATCGGCGTCGACGACGACTGGAGCCGGGAGATACACCGGCGGCTGCTGCGGGCCGGCGGCGACCGCCGCATCGTCCCGGTGTCCTCGGCCCCCGATGCGAGCCTGGCCGTCGGCGGCGTCCATGCCGCTGCGGGCGTGCTGGTCGACGAGACCTCCGGCCGGGCCGAAGAAATCATCGATCTCAGGAACATTCCGACCCTGCCCGGCCGCCATAACTGGCAGAATGCCGCTGCCGCCTATGCCGCGCTGCGCGCCGCTGGGGTCGCCCCGGCGGAGATCGCGCGGGGCCTCTCCAGCTTCCCCGGCCTGCCGCACCGCCAGGAGTTGGTGGCGACGCTGGACGGAATCCGTTTCGTCAACGACAGCAAGGCGACCAATGCGGATGCCGCCTCCAGGGCGCTCGGCAGCTACGACACGATCTACTGGATCGCGGGCGGCAAGCCGAAGCAGGGCGGTCTGGACGAGTTGACGCCCTTCCTCGACCGGGTGGTTCGGGCGTTCCTGATCGGCGAGGGCACGGAGAAGTTCGCAGCCTATCTGGACGGCCGCGTCGCCTATGAACGGTGCGGCGATCTGGCGGCCGCCGTCGGCGCGGCCTACCGGCAGGCGCTTCGGGACGGCCGGAAGGATGCCGTGGTTCTCCTGTCACCGGCCTGCGCCAGCTTCGACCAGTTCCGCAGCTTCGAGCACCGGGGCGAAGTGTTCGCGGATCTCGTCCGCGCGCTTCCGGCCGACCGGACGAACGGGCGCGCGGGAGGCCCCGCCTGATGCGTCCGGCACGCAACGATACCTCGGTCCTTGGCCGCTGGTGGTGGACGATCGACCGCTGGACCTTGGCCGCGTTCGCGCTTCTGGCCGGCTTCGGCGCGATCCTGATCGCCGCTGCCAGCCCGCCGGTGGCCGCGCGGATCGGGCTCGGCGAATTCCACTTCGTCGAGCGGCACATGGTGTTCCTGACGCTGTCGGTCGCGGCAATGCTCGCGACCTCGCTCCTCGGCCTGACCGGAATCCGGCGCATGGCGCTGGCCATGCTGGCCGTCAGCATGGTCGGGCTGCTGGCGACCCTGGTCGCCGGCGTCGAGATCAAGGGCGCCACGCGCTGGATCCACCTTCCCGGGCTTTCGGTCCAGCCTTCGGAATTCGTCAAGCCGGCCTTCGCCGTCGTTGCCGCCTGGCTGTTCGCGCAGCAGAAGCTGCGGACGGACGTGCCCGGCAATCTGATCGCGACCGCGCTCTACGCCGTGATCATGGGCATGCTCCTGGCCCAGCCGGATCTGGGCATGGCGGTGGTCGTCACAGCCGTCTGGGGAACCCAGTTCTTCCTTGCCGGCCTGCCGATGATCCTGGTCCTCATCCTGGCCGTGCTGGGCGTCGCCGGGCTGGCCGGCAGCTATTTCCTGTTCCCGCACGTGGCAAGCCGGATCGACCGGTTTCTCGACCCGCAGAGCGGCGACAGCTACCAGATCGACCGCTCGCTCGAAGCCTTCATGAGTGGCGGACTGTGGGGCACAGGCCCCGGAGAGGGCACGGTCAAGCTCTATCTTCCGGACGCCCACGCCGACTTCATCTTCGCCGTCGCCGGCGAGGAGTTCGGCCTTTTCTGGTGCCTGGTCCTGGTCGGCCTCTTCGCCTTCGTAGTGCTGCGGGGATTTTCGCGGCTGGAGGGGGACGGCAACCTGTTCGTCCTGATTGCCGGAGCCGGCCTGCTGGTGCAGTTCGGCCTCCAGGCCCTGATCAACATGGGATCCACCCTCCACCTCATTCCGACCAAGGGCATGACCCTGCCCTTCGTGTCTTACGGCGGATCGTCGCTGATCGCGCTCGGCTTCGGCATGGGCATGATGCTGGCGCTGACGCGCCGCCGCCCCGGATCGGGGGTCG
>JAJUFW010000414.1 GCA_029263555.1 Alphaproteobacteria bacterium | reverse complement strand
GCATGCGTGCCGGAGCCTCCGGCGTGGCGCGCTGCAGTGCCTGCAGGCGGCCGTAGCTGGCCCGGGTGGAGATCAGGCTGCGCCAGGCGCCGATCCCTTGCTCGACCGGGGCGAGGGCACGGCCGAGCAGGATCGACCCCGCGATCATCCCGCCCGGGGTCAGCTCGTTCTGCAGGACCAGATAGGCGCCGAGCCCCAGGATCGCGATCTGGATGAAGAGGCGGACGAACTTCGAGGCGCCGATGATCAGGGCCGAACGTTCGGCGGCCTGCCGGTGCCGAGAGACGGCCTGATCGTTCCGTTCCTGCCAGCGCCGGAGCAGGCCCGGCAGAAGACCCATGGCCTGCACCACGTCGGCGTTCCGGATCGTGGCATCGGCCTGCGCGTGGGAGGCGACGGTCAGCTGGTTGGCCTGCTGCAGCGGGCGCCGGGTGGCGAACTCGTTGACCAGGGCAAGGCCGAACAGGAGGATGGCGCTGGCAAGCGCCAGTGCGCCCAGCCAAGGATGCATCCACCAGATCACGGCGACGATCAGCGGGACCCAGGGGGCGTCGAACAGGGGGATGATCCCGTTCCCGCCGATGAAGTTCCGGATCTGACCCAGGTCGCGCAACGGCTGCGCGCCCTGGCCGGCGCCGGCGAGGGTCGCGGCCAGGCTCGACGTGATGAGCGATCCGCTCAACTGCCGGTCGAGCCAGGTGCCGATCCGGTTCAGGACGGTCGACCGCAGCGTCTCGAGCGCGGCCAGGACCGCGATGGCGAGCGCTGCGATGAGGGTCAGATACAGAAGCGTCTCGGTGCGCCCGCTGGACAGCACCCGGTCGAAGACCTGCCTCGTCTAGATGGGGCTGACCAGGATGAGCAGGTGGAGAAACAGGCTGAAGACCCCAACCGTGAGGAAGCCCTGCCGAACTTGCCTCAAGGCGCGGTCTAGGGGGGTGGGGCCCGTAGGCTGGGAACGTTTTGCCATCTTCCAGGATCTGAGCGGTTTCGGGTCTGGCGGCAGCGGGGCCTCGTTCGGGCCCTTCTTCGTCTCGGGGAACGAGGATGTCGCTTTCGTTCCGGCGCCCGGTCTATCTGGAGAGGCTTTAAGTTTGGTTAATTGAATGTTGATCGTGGTCGGTTATGGTTAATTTCTGTAGCGCAGTAACGCCCCGATGAACGACCTGGACCGGTCCGGAACGCCGACGCTGCCCGTCGACGCAGCCCTGCTCGAGCGGGCGATCGATGCGGCGATCGGCCGCTACATCGCGGCCCGGCGCGCGCGGATCCGCGCGTTCGTGGACGAGACGTTCCGGTTCCGGGCGGCCCTGCGGCTGCACCGGCGGGCGGGCGGCTGGGACATGGTCAGGGCTCCGGCCAATCTGCTGCTTGCGGGGCCACATCTGATCCTCAAGGTTTCGGCCGAGCTCGCCCGGATCTCCGGCGCTCGGGGCCTTGCCCGCTGGCTCGATGGCCGTCAGCTCTTCCTCCCCTCGGACGTCGCGCGCGAGATCGAGTGGCGCCTGTTCACGCGGTTTCTGGAGCTTCCCTGCATCCAGACGGTAGGCGGGATGCGGCGGCGCTATCACAGGGACGCCTTGGCCGAAGAGATCCTTCGCGATCCCGCCGTGGAGGCGGCCGTCCGCGACGCTCTCGTCGAGATCGGGCGAAGGGCGGACGATCCTTCCTTCCGCGATTGGCTCGTCCGGGCGATGGGCGCCTACGCATCGACCCGGGTCGCGGCCGGCGATCTCGCCAATGCGCTTCTCACGGCCGGAATCGGCGCCCTCGTCTTCAAGCAGATGACGCCGGGAATGCTGACGCTGGGCCCCGCCGTCGCCCAGGCGCTGGCCTATCACGCCGCCGTTTCCGCCTTCCCGCTGGGGGCCTGGATCGGCGAGCTGTGGTACGGAATCGTCCCGATTTCCGCCTCGGTGCCCCTCATTGCCGGCGTGACTGGCGGCCTGATGGCGCTCTCCGCCGTCCTGGCCGCGTTCTCGGGCGTCCTGATCGATCCGCTTCAGCGGCGGCTGGGCCTGCACCGGCGCCGCCTGGAACGGCTGCTCGATGCCCTGGAGACGGAATTGCGCCGATCGGGCACCGGCCGGTTCGCCGTCCGCGATCACTATGTGGCGCGGATTCTCGATATCCTGGACATCCTTCGGGCGGCTCAGCGGCTGGCGGGCTGACGGTCACCTTGCCCGAATGTTTTTCAAAGCATTGACTTGGAAAATTTGTCGTCCAGAATCCGGCGGACATGACCGCCTTCGGCGCCCTCACGCGGGTTGTCCGGGCGGGCCCGATGGTGGAGCATGTCGTTGACCTTCGCCCGGCCGGATTTCGTCCCCCGCAGCCGGCGGCAGCCGTGGCGGGAAGGCGCGCCGCACCGGGCGGTCGTGAGCAGACTCTCCCGCGAGGTCGTTTCGTCCACCGCTCACCAGAAGAGAGAGCAAGATCATGGCCTTTGAACTTCCCCAACTGCCCTACTCGACCAATGCGCTCGCAGGGCGCGGCATGTGCCAGGAGACCCTGGAGCTGCACCACGGCAAGCATCACCAGGCGTATGTCACGGCGCTCAACGGATTCGTCGAGAAGAACGACGCGCTCAAGGGCAAGTCGCTCGAGGAGATCGTGACGTTCAGCTACGGCAAGGATGATCTTGCCCCGGTCTTCAACAACGCCGGACAGCACTGGAACCACATCCTGTTCTGGCAGGTACTGTCGCCGAACGGCGGCGGCATCCCGGGCGGACTCGAGTCCAAGCTGGTCGAGGATTTCGGCAGCGTGGACGCCTTCAAGGACGCGTTCAAGACGGCCGCCACCGGGCAGTTCGGTTCGGGCTGGGCCTGGCTGGTCCTGGGCAAGGACGGCAAGCTTAAGGTCACCAAGACCCCGAACGGGTCGAACCCGCTCGCGACCGGCGAGGGCAAGGTCCTGCTCGGCCTCGACGTGTGGGAGCACAGCTATTACCTGGACTTCCGCAACCGTCGTCCGGACTATGTCCAGAACTTCCTCGACCGTCTCGCCAACTACGAGTTCGCCGAGGCGCAGCTGAAGGCGGCCTGATCGCCTTCGGGCCCGCCGGTCGATGGGCCGGCGGGCCGCTTTCCCGGCTAGAGGATGACCGGCTCCGGCTCCAGGCGCACGTCGAAGGTTTCGGCGACGCTCTCCTGGATCGCCCGGGCAAGGTCCAGGATCTCCTCGGCGGTCGCCCCGCCCCGGTTTACGAGAACGAGGGCGTGGCGGTCGTGCACCGCGGCCTGCCCGCGCGCCTGCCCCTTCCAGCCGCAGCGGTCGATCAGCCAGGCCGCCGCCAGCTTCACCCGGCCGTCGGGCTGCGGATAGCCGACGATCTCCGGATAGGCTTCGGCCAGCGTGGAATAGTGCGAAGCGGACACGATCGGGTTCTTGAAGAAGCTGCCGGCATTGCCGGTGACGGCCGGGTCGGGCAGCTTTCGCCGTCGAACGCCTACCACGGCCGCGAACACTTCGGACG
>JAJUFW010000361.1 GCA_029263555.1 Alphaproteobacteria bacterium | reverse complement strand
CGTGGTCGGGCTGAAGCCCAGCCTTGGCCGGATCCCGATGGATATCCTGCCGTCCGGCTTCGATTCCCTTTCGCATTTCGGGCCGCTTGCCCGCACCGTGGAGGATGCGGCCCTGTTCCTTTCGGTGACCGAAGGGCCGCACGACCGCGACCCGATCAGCCAGCGCGATCCCCTGCCGCTCGGGGACTGGCCGCCCGCCTGCGTCGACGGCCTGAAGCTCGCACTCAGCGTCGATCTCGGCTATCGGGCCGTCCACCCGGACGTGGAGGCCAATCTGCGGGCGGCGGCAGCCGTCCTTCGCGACCAGGGCGCCGAGGTCGAGGAGGTGGAGATCGGCTGGTCCGAAGACATCGAACTCGTGTGGGAGGAATACTGGTCCGTGTTCCTCGCGGCGTTCTTCGGGCAGCATCTGGATGAGTGGCGATCCCGGATGGACCCCGACGTCGTCGCCTATATCGAGCATGGGCTGAAGCTCGGCGCCGTGGCCTACAAGCGGCTGGAGATCGCGCGGACCGGCTTCTGGGCGAAGCTCGCCCCGGTCCTTGAGCGCGCGGACGCGATGCTCTGCCCTACCTGCGCCAAGCCGGCGCCGCTTCACCGGGGCTTGACCTCCTACACGGCCGACGACATGCCGGGCGGCGTCACCATGACCTGTCCCTTCAACCTCTTCGGTCGCCTGCCGGTGCTGTCGGTTCCGACCGGGTTCACCGCGCGGGGGCTGCCGACGGCCATGCAGATCGTCGGGCGCCGTTTCGACGACGCCGGCGTGCTCCGCATCGGTCATGCGGTCGAGCGGGGGCGCCCCTGGGCGGACCGCCGTCCGCCGGTCTGATCCGCGCCCGGCCGAACGGGAGCATGGTGCTTCATCGCCGGCGTCACCAGATACGACCTATCGCCATCGTTTGAACGAGAGGTGGGAAATGGCAAAGGCGACATTCGGGGCGGGGTGTTTCTGGGGTGTCGAGGCAGCCTTCCGGAAGGTGGAGGGCGTTACCGGCACGGCGGTCGGCTATATGGGCGGTACGCTCGACAATCCGAGCTACCAGGATGTGTGCACCGACCGGACAGGCCATGCCGAGGTGGTCGAGGTCGACTACGATCCGGAGCGGGTCAGCTATGACGCGCTGCTGGATGTCTTTTGGGACGTTCACGATCCCACGACGCTCAACCGGCAGGGGCCTGATATCGGCACCCAATACCGGTCCGTCATCTTCTTCCATGACAAGGCGCAGGAGCAGGCGGCTATGGCTTCGCGGGATCGGCTCGCCGCGTCGGGCCGGTACCGCAGGCCGATCGTGACGGAGATCGTGCCGGCCACGACCTTCTGGCGGGCCGAGGAATATCACCAGCGCTATCTCGAGAAGCGCGGACTCGCCTCCTGCTCGATCTGACTTCGGGCGCCGGGTACGGCAGGCGGGCCTGCCTCCGTCACTCCAGGCGCAGGCTGCCGTCGCCGACCAGGCGCGACAGAAGCTCCAGCGGCCCGGCATCGTCGCCGCCCAGTTCGGGGATATCGCCGGGAAGGTTCGCCTGGGCCGAAAGGCGCCGGGCTAGCGCGGCGCTTGCGCCCCGGCAGCTGTGGACGGCACCGTCGACGAACAGCATCACGGCATCCGGCCCCTGCTCGACGAAAGCGAAGCGGGATCCTTCGTTTCGTCTCAAGGCCGCCCCCTTGGCCAGCCGATTGCGGATCTGTTTCGGCGTCAGGGGCCTGTCCGGCGGCACCACCGCCGCTTCGATCTTCGGCTCGGTCATCATCGATCCGAACCATTCGGCAAGGAACGCCTGGTCGTCCAGCCGTTCCTGGAGAAGGGCACGGACTCGCGCCAGCGCCGCCGGCGTGATTTCGCCGGGATTCGCCTGCGCGGCAAGATCGGGATCGGCATACCGGCCGGCATCGCCCAGGCGGTCGGACGCGAAATCGGCCAGGCCGCTCAACAGTTCGGAAACCGTGGGCGCCCTGAAGCCGACGGAGTAGGTGAGGCACCCTTCCGTTCCCTCCGCGATGCCGTGATGGGCGATCCTGGGGGGCAGGTAGAGCATGTCCCCGGGCTCCAGCACCCATTCGTCCGTGACCTCCATCTCGGAGAGGATGCGGAGCGGGGTCCCCTCGATGCGGGGGCTGTTCTCGTCGCAGGGCGGTCCGATGCGCCAGCGCCGCCGGCCCAGCCCCTGGAGCAGGAAGACGTCGTAGTTGTCGTAATGCGGGCCGACCGATCCCTGGTCCGGCGCGTAGCTGATCATGATGTCGTCGATCCGCCAGTTCGGAATGAACCGGAACGCCTCGACGATATCGGCGACCTCGGGCACCCAGTGGTCGACGGCCTGGACCAGGAGCGTCCAGTGGGTCTGCGGCAGCCGGGCGAAGTCCTTCTCCTTGAAGGGGCCGCGGCGCAGTTCCCACGGGCGCTTCCCGTCCTTTTCCAGGACGATACGGCTTTCGACTTCGTCTTCTAGGGCAAGCCCGGCCAGCTCGTCGGGCGTGAGCGGCCCGGTGAAGCCCGGGATCGCCTGCCGGATCAGAAGCGGGCGCTTCTGCCAGTATTCCTGAAGGAACTGCTCCCGCGACAGTTCGCCGAGCACGTGAGGGACTTGGATCATCTCTTCGCCGCCGGTCGGTTGCATGGGCCGGATCTGCCTCTGCGTCCGCCTTAAACCACGTCCGGCCGGGAACGAAAAGGCCCCGCCGCGGCGGGGCCTCGCATCGATCGGTAAGGGCGGGAGATCAGTTCGTCCCGCCGATCTCGCCCGTCAGCCAGTAATTCACCCGTGCGGGGTTGGCCTCGATGTATTTCGCAACCGCGTCTTCGTACGAGGTCTGCTCGGCTTCCGCCATGATCGCCTCGAGCTCCGCCAGCGGGATGTAGAAGCGCGACAGCAGGTCGAACACCTCGGGCGCGTCTACGTCCAGCCCCTTGCGGGCCAGCGCGTGAATGCGCTCCGGTCCGCCCAGCACGCCCTTCGGGTCGTCCAAGTACCGCAGGTCATACGCCCCGAACATCCAGTGCGGGTTCCAGGAGGTGACGACGATCGGCTCCTCGCGCGAGATGGCGCGGGCGAGGGCGGCCGTCATCGCCGCTCCCGAGGACGAGACCAGCTCGTAGTCCAGCCCGTATTCCTCGATCGCCTGCTGCGAGAGGCGCATGAGGCCGGCGCCGGGATCGATGCCCTGGATCTGGCCGCCCAGCATCTCCTTGACCTCCGGCTTCGAGAGGTCCTCGATCGAGGCGATCTGGTCCTGCGGAACGTAGTTCGGCACGACCCAGCCAAGTTTCGCATTGGTGTAGATCGGGCCGAGATCGACCAGCTGGCCGGCGACCTTCCCGTAGTAGTCCGCATGGGTTTCCGGCAGCCAGGCCATGAGCATGGCGTCGAGATCGCCGTTGGCGACGCCCTGGTACTGAACCGCGATGTCGGCGAGTGTCAGCTCGACGTCGTAGCCGAGATTGTCCTCGATCAACTTCGCGACAAGTTTCGTGACCGCCTCGGCGTCGGACCATGCGGTCCACCCGATGTTGACCTGCTTGTCGGCTGCGTTCGCCGCCGTGGACAGCACGGCCAAGGACAGCGAAAGAGCGGTAGCCGTCGCGAATGTCCGGGTTCTGTGAAGCACTCTTTTCTCCATTCGTTGATCGGAGGCGATATCGCCGCCTTATTTTCCGGCGGCTTTGCGGGGCAAGGGCAGGTCTTGTACGACGCCCTTCCCGGGCGCTTTGCCGCCGTCCCGGCGGAACAGCGATCCCAGGTCCAGAAGTCCGAAATGCGATTTGCGGCGGGTCCCGAAGCTCTGGGTGATCCGGTCCAGCAGGACGGCGAGGATGACCACGCCGAGACCGCCTTCGAAGCCCAGGCCGATATCCAGCCGCTGGATCCCGGTCAGCACCTCGTTGCCCAGGCCGCCGGCACCGATCATGGAAGCGATGACGACCATGGAGAGCGAAAGCATGATCGTCTGGTT
>JAJUFW010000001.1 GCA_029263555.1 Alphaproteobacteria bacterium | reverse complement strand
AGCACGATCAGAACGGCGCCGGCCAGGGGCAGGCGCAGCTCTCGGAACGGCCAGCCGGGTTTCCGGTCGACGATCGTGGCCAGCGACTGCTCCATTCCCCGACCCCCGTCTCTTGTCGGCGCGGCAAAGTCCCCCTCGGCGTCGTCACGCCATAATCGCCGTTGTTCCACCAGTTCCAGCCGCCCTAAAACGCCGGCCCGCCCATGAAGGTTTCGGGGTAGAGCCCGGAAAAGGTCCGGCGGCTTACGGCCGGCCTTTCTCCGGTACGCGGAAGCCGCGGTCCGAATCCTGTCGGCCGGACGCCGGCGGACCCGTGCGGATCCTCCTCCCGGCGGCGCCAGCGCGCCATGAAGGCTGGGAAGGGCCGGCGGCCGGGCAGGGCGTTGTAGGCCGCCTCCAGCCCTGCGAGCGGGCGTTCGATCACGGGTTTCAGCGCCAGGGGCACGCGCATGACTAGGCTGTTGCACAGCAGGAAATAGCCGGGACCGCCGAAATAGCGGACGCGAGCGGGCGCGAATCCCGGGGCAAGCGCGGCCAGCTCCTCATGAGTCAGGGCCCGCTCCGTCTCGGCCTGGAAGTGAGGGTCGGCCCGGTACCAGAGCCGCCGCAGCCCCTCGAGGAAGCAGGCGGCATTCGGTTCGACCAGCAGGAAGGTTCCGCCCGGCCTCACCAGCCGTTCCACATTGGCAAGCGCCGTGGCCAGGTCCGCGACGCAATGGTGGAGCCCGCCCACGACAAGGGCGCAGTCGAAGGGCGCGGGGACATCCATCGGCTGCGTCAGGTCGCACTCGACCGAAGGGCGGCCGGTAAGGCGCGTGTAGTCCCGGCAGGCGGAGGGCGAGACGTCGAACCCGGTCACCTCCGCGCGCGGGAACCGGCGCAGGAGGGCGAGCGAGTTGTGGCCGGATCCGCTGGCAAGGTCGGCGACGCTCCGCCCGTCGAGGTCCAGCCCGTCGAAAAGCCAGTCATAGATGAACCGCTCGCGATACCGGATCGCGGTCGCATCGTAGTAATGTGCCGTGTAGGCATCATGGATGCGCTCGTAATGGGCGCGCTGCAGATCGCCTGCGTCCATCGCCTTCGCCCTCCGGCAGCCGTCGACAGGGGCCGTCCGCGGCCGGTGTCGGCCGGTCGACACTATCGCAGTGGCCGCCGGCCGCCAACCGGCCCGTGCGGGCAAGACGCGGATTGCCTTGGGCGGATTATGGTCATAAACTTGTACCGGAATACCGAATTGGATCGCATGAGAAGGCCCCGTGATCAAGCCGCCGAGCAGGTCGTCGAGATGCAGGCGCATCGGCGCGGTGCCGCCGCATGCCGGCCTGGTGCCGGACAGCCAACGGAGACGTCATGATCCGGAACGCCAGCGTCGTCGCGCCCGATAGGCGGGATCTTCTCACCTTCAGCCAGCTCCGGATCGGGGACAGCTTCCGCTCCCGCAGCCATCGCATGACGCTTGCGGACATCCGCGCGTTCGCCACTGTCTACGATCCCCAGGTCTTTCACGTCGACCCCGAACGCGCGGCCCAGACCCTGTTCGGCAGGCTCGTCGCCAGCGGCTGGCATACTGCGGCCGTGACCATGCGCCTGTTCGTGGAGGCGGTGCCGATCGCGGGTGGGCTGATCGGCGCCGGCGTGGGGGAGATCCGCTGGCCGCGCCCGGTCGTGCCCGATGACGAGCTGCATGTGGTCGTCACGGTCGAGACTTTGAGGGAATCCCGCTCACGGCCGGATATCGGCCTCGCCGGCGTCCGGGTCGAAACCCGCAACCAGAACGATGAAATCGTGCAGATCATGCGCCCGCAGCTTGTCGTCCCGAGGCAGGACGACGCGGCGGATGCCGGATCGGCCTTGGGGAAGGAAATGTCATGAGAAGACTCATCGTCGCGCTGACCGGCGCCTCCGGCGTCATCTACGGGGTGCGTGCGCTTCAGGTCCTGCGGCAGCTGCCGGACGTGGAGACGCATCTCGTCATGACGCCGTCGGCCGTGCGGACGCTGCTCGAGGAAACCGATCACACGGCCGACGAGGTGCGGGACCTTGCGGACAAGGTCTACAGCCACCGCGACATCGGCGCGGCGATCTCGTCCGGGTCGTTCAGGGTCGAAGGCATGCTGGTCGCGCCCTGCTCGATCAAGACCTTGAGCGGGATCGCCAACTGCTACAACGACGAACTGGTGGTGCGGGCGGCCGATGTCTGCCTGAAGGAGAGGCGGCGGGTCGTCCTCCTGCTTCGCGAGACGCCGCTGCATGCCGGGCATATCTCGCTCATGGACCAGGCGACCCGCGCCGGCGCCATCGTCATGCCCCCGGTGCCGGCTTTCTATCACCGGCCGAAGACGATCGACGACATTGTGAACCAGACGGTCGGGCGCGCGCTGGACCTGTTCGACATCGACGCGCGCATCGTCAAGCGCTGGCGCGAGGACGAGCCGGCGAGCGGCCGGGCGACGCCTCTCCCGGACGACGCGGGCTGAAGGGCCGGGCTGCGGCAGGGCGGGGTCGGCGACGTCCGGACCCGGGCCGGTTCAGCAGGACAGATCGAAATACCCGTAGTCGACGGGCGCTCGGGGCAGCCGGCCCGGGCGCGCATCGATGATTTCCGTGTAAAGCCGGAACCAGGGCGTGAGCCGGACGTCCGGCCCGCCCGGGACATGGCCGGGCGGAAGCCAGCGCGTCTGTGCCACCTCCGCCGGATCGGGATCGACCGGCCCGTCATAGACGCCGGCGAAGATCTCGACGCGCTCGTGCTCGATCAGGAAGCCGCCCCCGGCCACCGGCACCTCCGCCCGATAGCGGACGACGCCGACCGGCGTGAGAGGCGTCGTGATCCCCATCTCCTCGTGCAGGCGCCGCTGTGCGGCCGCCGCCGCGCTTTCCCCGGGAAGGGGATGGCTGCAGCACGCATTGCTCCACAGCCCGCCGCCGTGATACTTCGCGACCGCCCTCTGCTGTATGAGCTGCCCGCCGTCCGGGCTGTGCAGCAGGACCGAGATGGCGGCATGGTAGCGGCCCTCCACATGCGCCTGCAGCTTGTCCATGGTCGCGACGACGCGATCGGTTCCGGGATCGAGCAGCGACACCTGCACGGAACGCTCGGCTGGGGTCATGATCTGCCGCCGGCACGTTGCGCCGCGTCGGCAACGGATGCGATCGCGCGCTCGATGTCCTCGTCTCCCATCGCGTCCCGGGACCCGGTCCGCCCGGCATAGAAGCCGACGACCGCCCTTGCCGTCGCTAGCGCGTCGAAGTCGCCGCGCGGGCTCCCGTCCGGCAACAGCCTCGCCAGCATGGCCTGCTGCAGCTGCTCGGCCGCCAGCTCGGCGGATTTCACCCGATTGCGTACGGAGTCGAACTCGCGCCCCAGATCCGCTTCCGGCATGATCTTCATGGCGCGGCGGATCTGCCGCAGGGGCACGACCACCTCCCGGCGCAGACGTTCGATCTCGCCGTCCAGGGCGGCGATGTCCTGTTCGGACGGCGTCGGGGCGCCCCGGCAGGCGGCGAAGAGGCACAGCAGCAGCACGTTCACGTCGACGCCGCAGCGGTCCTGCAGCAGCAGGCAGGATGCCGGGACCGTCGGCTGGCCGTAGACATCCAGGGAAAAGGCCCAGTGCGGGCCGGTCAGGTCGATGGGACGATCCATATCGCTTTGGGGTGGTAGGTTGCTGCCGGCGCGGGGGACTCGGTCGGGGACCCCGGTCGCCGGACGCTCTATCTTCGGCATTTCGACGGCAGTCTAGTACGCCGGACCGCACCCGGCAACGCCGGGCGGCATTTTGGTAACGTAATGCCACGAACGATCTCGGCCGGGGACGCCCATAGGGGGCGCTGGGCTGCGCAAGATTCGCTTTCGTTTCGCATTCTTGTGGACACAAAATCACTATCTGGTATAGGTATACGCGTTTATCAGCTCGCCAGACGTCACCCGAGCTGGAACGAGCCTGAGTCAATCAGGCCAGTCCCCGTCGCAGCCGATCGCTCTGAGCTCGGAAGCCGGGCGTGAGCGGGTCGGCGCCCAATGGAAGGAAATGCCCATGACCGATACTGCCTCCGAGAATCCGGAGATCGTGAGCAAGCTGAAGCCGCGCGCCTTCGGTGATCTTCGCGGATGGATCGAGGCGCTGCGCCAGGAGGGGGAGCTGCACGAGATCGATGCCGAGGTGAACTGGGACGGAGAGCTGGGGGCGATCGCCCGGCGGGCCTTCGGCACGGGCGACGGGCCCGCGCTGCTGTTCAAGAACATCAAGGATTACGGGCCCAACGACGACGTCTGGTCCCGGCAGCTCTTCACCGGCGGGCTCTCCAGCTACCGCCGTATCGCCATGATGCTGGGCCTGCCGAAGACGGCGTCGGTTCGGGATCTGATCCTGGCGACGCAGCACTATTTCAGCCAGCGGGTGAAGCCGGCGACGGTCGAGACCGGTCCGGTCAAGGAGGTGATCTACAAGGGGGACGAGATCGACGTCTACAAGCTGCCGGTCCCCCGGTGGCACGGCCTGGACGGCGGGCGCTACATCAACACCTATCAGGGAACGGTCACGATCGATCCCGATACGGGGCAGCACAATATCGGCATCTATCGCGGCATGCTGGGCCAGAAGGATACGATCCCGGTCCTTCTCTGGAAGGCGCAGCACTGGGGCCAGCATTTCCAGAAATGGGCCGAACGCGGCATGAAGATGCCGGTCGCCCATGTCTATGGCTGGGAGCCGGTGCTGCCCTATTGCGCCTCGGCCCCGATCCCGACCGGCGTCTCCGAATACGAGGTCATGGGCGCCATCCGCGGCGAGCCGGTGCCGCTGGTGAAGTGCGAGACCAGCGACATTATGGTGCCGGCCAGCGCCGAGCTGGTCATCGAAGGCTATATCGATGCGGATCCCTCGACCTTCGAGATGGAAGGCCCGTTCGGCGAGTACACGGGCTATTTCGGCGGCGACCAGGGCCCGAAGCACGTGACCAAGGTCACCTGCGTCACCATGCGCCGGAATCCGATCTTCCGCGGCACGCTCGAGGGCACGCTGCCGAAGATGCTGAACGAGAACTCGGTCACCAGCTCGGTCCAGCGCGCCGGCGTCGCCTGGAACGTGCTGAAGGCGGCGGGCGTCCCGGGTGTCACCGACGTCCACTGCTCGGCCGCCAACAACGGCACGACGCTGATCATCCAACTCAAGCAGACCTATCGCGGCCAGGCCAAGCAGGCGGCAGCCGCAATCTGGGGCTCGAACTCCTCGCACCTGCGCTACAAGCACATCTGGGTCGTGGACGACGATATCGACATCCGGGACTATGGCGCGCTCGACTGGGCGTTCGCCTATCGCGTCAACGCCGCGGAGGACGACATCGTCTTCTTCCCCGGCACCTTCGGCTCGCTGCTCGATCCGTCGACCCGGCTGGAATACCGCGATCCCATCAAGTGGGGCACCGGCAAGTGGTGCCGCGTCCTCATCGACGCGACCCGGAACCTCGATTTCGAGCCGCAGGAACAATACAAGGGCGACCGCTATCCGCCGACCGTCCGTCCGCTGCCGGAGCACGCGGAACTCGTCGCCCGACGCTGGGCCGAATACGGGTTCAAGACGGAGTGACCGAACGGGATGGGGAGAGGGGACGGTGCGCCGTCCTCTCGTCTCCTGACCCCGATCGTTGGGCGGCTGGCCGAGATGGCCGGCCGCCCGCATTTCATCCCCATGACCCCGGGCGGGTCAGGCCGCCCCGGTGGCGCAGGGGCCGTGGAGGCGACCCCCGTCAGGGAAGCGCCCGCAACGCCCTGCGGTCGATCTTCATGAGCGTCGTGCGCGGCAGCTGGTCGACGAAGCGGAAGTCTTCCGGCACCTTGTAGCCGCCCAGCACGCGAACCCGTTCCTTCAACGCCTCCACCAGGGCGTCGTCGGCTTGGGTGTCGGTGCGCAGGACGACGAAGGCTCGCGGCTTCGTCATTCCGTCCTTGTCCTCATAGGCCACCACCGCCGCTTCGAGAACGGCCGGATGCTCGGTGATCGCCGCCTCGATCTCGATCGGCGAGACCCACAGGCCCTTCACCTTGAAGACGTCGTTCTCGCGACCGGCGAACCAGAAGAAGCCGTCCTCGTCGAAATAGAGGTTGTCCCCCGTCCTGGTCCACGGGCCGATGAAGGTTTCCCGGGACTTGTCGAACTTGCGCCAGTAGAAGAAGCACGCGGTCCGGCTCTTCACCCAGGCCTCGCCAGCGACGCCGGGCTCCACGATGTCTTGGCCGTCGGGGCCCACCAGACGGATTTCATAGCCGAAGACGGGCTTGCCCAGGCTGCCGCGCTTGAACTCCTTCGGCCGGTTGGCGATCCACTCATAGGTCACCTCGGAGCTGCCGATCGAATCCAGGATCTCCAGCCCGAAGAGCCCGCTGAACCGGTCGAAGATCTCGGGCGGGATCTTCTCGGACGCGCTCACGACCAACTGCAGCCTGCCGAAATCGGGCTTCAGGTCATTGACGCGGCAATGTTCCAGAAGGTTCTTGATGACCGTCGGCACGGTGATCAACTTGGTCGCCCCGGCGGTAGTCACGCCGTCGATGACGGCCTCCGGCGTCGGGGGACGGCGCTGCAGCACGGCGGTCGCGCCCCAGTAGAGGGGAATCAGGATGCCCGGCCAGAGGCCGTGGGTGAAATATTTCTTGGAGGTCGCGAAAACGACGTCGTCCGCCTTGTACTCCCAATAATGGCCCTGCCGCTCGGGCACCAGGAAGAAGTCGTGGCAGAGATGGGTAATGCCCTTCGCCGTCCCCGTCGTCCCGCCGGAATAGAACATGTAGCAGACGTCGTCACTGTGGCGGAGCGGCGCCGGCAGGCTGTCCTCGGCCGCCAGCACCCGGCCGGCATCGACCACGGTCCGGCCTCCGAAGCCGACGGCAGGGGCTTCGGCTCCGCCGCGGACCACGATCGCCTCCAGCCCCTCCGGCAGGTCGTCCGCAATCTCGGCCAGCTTCGGAAGCTGTTCGGAGTCGATGAACAGGCCCCGGGCATCCGTGTCCCGGAGGAAATAGAGAAGATCCTTCGTCTTATAGAGATCGGAGACGGCGGCCGGCACGATCCCGGCCCTGACAGCGCCCAGCCAGATCGCGATATATTCCAGGCTGTCCGTTCCGAAGAGTAGGATCCGGTCGCCGGTCCGCAGCCCCAGATCGCGCAAGCCCCTCGACGTCCGCCTGACCAGGTCGCGGAGCTCGCGATAGCTGACCGCGCTTCCGTCCACCAGGATGGCCGGCTTGTCGTCGGTCGCCGTGCCGGCATGACGGCCGAGGAGCATTTCAGCCGCGTTGAAGAACTCCGGAACGGCGGGATCCTGCCATTCCCGCCAGGCCTGCGAATAGATCCGGTCGTCGAAACGCATCTCGGTCCGCGCTGTCATCTGCTGCTCACTCCACTGTGCGTCGTCCGCGGCAGATCCCGGATGGGCTGCCGGGCTCTCCCTCCCGTTGATGGTCCATGAGCGTACGCTGGCGTCGCTGCCGTTAATGAGAGCATCGTAATACCAGAATACCAATATAAAACTCGCGCACCAGAGCCGTCGCTGCAAGATTCGGATGTTCGCAGGCTGTAAATTCGGCATTTTCGTACTTGACAGTCGAAATGCAGGGTGATGCATTGGCGGTACGAACCAGAAAAACGATCATGGGAGGCCCTTCGATGCTGCGCAGATCGGCAGATCGGTCCCGGGATCACGGAACGGCGGAGCGGAGGAGGCGTCCCAACCGGCCCCGCGCTCGTGCGCGCCGTCCCGGAGAGGGCCGATGACCGTTCCCGACGGTGCCCTGGGGCGCAGGATCGCCTGGGCGGGCATGCTCCTCGCCGGGCTCTGGTCGATCGTCCAGGTTTCGTTCGTGTTCATGGGGAACTATGACGAACTGGTCCTCATGCCCGCGCACCTGGCCTTCGCTCTTGCCGTCACCTTCGCCCTCTATCCGGCGGTCTCGAAGAGCCGGAAGACGGACGAGGCGAGGGAGGCCGGCGGCGACCGCAACCCGGTCGATGCCGCGATCAGCATCCTTGCCATCGCCGCCTCCGCCCTCGTTCTCGCCTACTATCTCTGGAACCGCGAGGCGCTGGCGCTCCGGATCCCGCTGGTCGACAGCCTGAGCTCGGTCGATACGGCGGTCGGCCTCGCGATCGTCGTCATGGTCGTCGAAGCGGGTCGCCGGGTCGCCGGGCTCGGCATGACCATCGTGGTGCTCGTCTTCATCGCCTATGCCTTCGCCGGCCCCAGCCTGCCGACGGCGCTCAGGCATTCCGGGCTCTCCCTGGCCGACTTCCTGGATCTGCAGGTGCTGACGACGGAAGGCATCTTCGGAACCCCGATCGGCGTCTCGGCGACATACGTCTTCTATTTCATCCTTTTCGGCGCGTTCCTCGAAGCCACGGGCGGCGGCCAGCTCTTCATCAACCTGGCCATCGCCATGACCGGCAAATATCGCGGAGGAGCGGCGAAAGCGGCCACCACGGGTTCGGCCCTGCTCGGCATGACAAGCGGCAGCGCCGTCGCCAATGTCATGGGGACGGGCATCTTCACGATCCCACTCATGAAGCGGACCGGCTACAAGCCCCATTTCGCCGGTGCCGTGGAGGCGCTCTCGTCTACCGGCGGCCAGCTCATGCCGCCGATGCTGGGCGCCGCGGCCTTCATCATCGCCCAGAATCTGGGTGTGCCTTACAGCGCGGTCGTCATCGCCTCCGTCCTGCCCGCCATCGTCTACTATCTTGCGGTCTTCCTGGCGGTCGATCTCGAGGCGCGATACCGCGACATCCGCCCGATCCCGCCGGAGGACCGGGTTCCGCTGGCAAAGAGCCTGCCTCAGCTCTACCTGCTCCTGCCGCTGGCCTATCTCATCTACGCGGTCATGAGCGGCCGGCAGCTCATGGCGGGCGCGGTAGAGGCGGTCGGCATCAGCATCGCCGTCAGCCTGTTCTCGGCCGCGTCGCGGCTGGGCCCGCGACGGA
Source organism: Alphaproteobacteria bacterium (assembly GCA_029263555.1). Lineage (GTDB taxonomy): Bacteria > Pseudomonadota > Alphaproteobacteria > DSM-16000 > Inquilinaceae > JAJUFW01. Next base: position 23,827 of record JAJUFW010000001.1, on the reverse strand, counting down.
TCCGGAAGGCCCAGGCGGCGGGCGGATCGCGGGCGATCACGGTCGCCATTCCCAGCGCGGCGGCGGGGATCGTCGTCGGGATCGTCGTCCAGACCGGAATCGGCGTGCGTTTCACCGAACTGCTGGTGGCGCTGTCCGGCGACAATCTCCTGATCTGTCTCGTGGCCGTATCCGTCGGATGCATCGTCATGGGGATGGGACTGCCGACGACCGCCGCCTACATCATGGGAGCGACCCTTTTCGTTCCGACGCTCATGCAGCTGGGCGTCAACCAGATGGCCGCCCATCTGTTCGTCTTCTACTTCTCCTGCCTGTCCATGATTACGCCGCCGGTGGCGCTCGCCAGCTTCGCGGCGGCCTCGATCGCCGGGACCTCCTCGTCCAGGGTCGGATGGACGACCGTCCGGCTGGCCGTTCCGGCCTATCTGGTGCCCTTCGCCTTCGTCGTCGAGCCCGCCCTGATCATGGAAGGGGACGCCGTGCCGACGATGGTGTCCTTCGCCACGGCGCTGATCGGCGTCTACGCGCTGGCGGCGGCCAATGTCGGCTACATGCGGCGGAGGAACCGGCCGGTCGAACGCGTCCTGCTGATCGGTGCGGCCGTGGCGCTGATCTATCCCTCCCTCTGGGTGAGCACCGCAGGCGGGATCGTCCTGGCCGCCATATTTCTCTGGCAGGGGGCGACCCGGTCCGTCGAACCCGTCGGCGCAACAACGTCCGGGACCCAACCCGGCTGAACAACGACAAATGTTAGGGAGTGCGTAACCATGAGTGCATACAAGCCGTCGCGCCGGGACGTGATTGCCGGATCGCTGGCCGCTTCGGTCATGCTGGCCGGCGGGCGGTCCTTCGCCCAGGCCCAGGACATCGACATGGGCACCATGGCGGCGGGCAGTGCCTGGTACCAGTACGGCATTCAGATCGCCCAGTTCCTTCAGCCGGTGCTTCCGGGCGGCGGCACGGTGAACGTCCGCCCCTACGCGGCCGCGGTCGGGAACATCAAGCTGATCAACGAGAACCAGCGCATCCAGCTCGGCATGACGTTCAGCACCAATCTGCGCTGGGCGCTTGCCGGCATGACCGATATTCAGGACGCGACGGCGGAGAATGTCCGCGCCCTCGCCGGCGGCCTGGACCAGTACTACATCGTCATGCTGGCCCGGAAGGGCACCGGATTCGAGAATCTGTCGGAGGCGCTTGCGGCGAAGAAGCCGGTCCGGATCTCGTGCCTCCAGCCGGGTTCAATCGGCGAGGTGAGCGCACAGATTCTGCTGCGCGCCCACGGCATCGACGAGGCCACGCTGAACGGTTACGGCGGCTCGATCAACCGCGGTGCCCTGCAGGCCGCGGCCGACGCGCTGGTGGAAGGGCGTGCCGATGTCTGGGTCCAGCCCGTGACCCCCGGGCATCCGAAGGTCCAGGAAGTCGCGTTCAGCCACGACATCGAATGGGTCAGCATCTCGGACGAGGCGCTGCAGACCATGGTCGATCTCGGCTATCAGCGCGCGGTCCTGCCCGCCAATTCCTTCGACGGCATAACGGAGGACCTGACCCTGCCCGGCGCGACCACGGTGCTGATCGTCAACGCGGGCATGTCCGACGATCTCGCCTATGCGATGACCAAGGCGCTCATCGAGAATGCCGATGCCCTGAAGGAGCAGAATGCGGCTCTTTCGCCCTTCGATCCCAAGATCGCCTGGCGGCCCGAAACGCTCGGCGGCGCGCCGCTTCACCCCGGGGCCGAGCGGGCATACAGGGAAGCCGGGCTGATGGGCTGAGCGGTCGGATGCCCGACCGGGGCGTCTGCCGGCCTCCGCCGCAGCCGGCAGCGCCGCCGGAAATTCTGCTGGCCCTCCGATCTCCGCTCTATTTACAATGGAAATACGTGGAAATTGCAGGCATTCAGAACTATCTGTTCTGCCGACAATAGACCGTTGGAGAGACAAATCCGTGCCTTCCGTCGACCGTGGCCTGGAAACCCGGGAGCAGTTCCCGAGCGAGCTTGTAACCGTTGGTCCGGCATCCCTCGCGGATATTCCCCGGGTGGTCGACATCGATGTCGCGATCACGGGACACCCGAAAGCGGAATTCTGGTACTCGTTCTTCAGCAGCCAGGGGACGAATCCCAAGAGCGCCTTCCTGGTGGCGCGGCGCGACAATGTCGTCGTCGGCTACATCATTGGGACGGTTCGCGCCTGGGAATTCGGCTCGCCGCCCGCCGGCTGGATTCACGCGATCGGCGTCGACCCGTCCGCCCGCAAGCACGGGACGGGCACGATGCTGTTCCGGGAAATGGTCGCCTTCCTGCGGGAATCCGGTGCGGATACGATCCGCACGATGCTGCACATCGACGATCATGTGCTGATGTCGTTCTTCCGGATGCATGGAATGGCCGCGGGCCCGTACATAGAACTGGAAATGTCGGCCGACGAATCATGACGATCCGCCAGATGAGTCCCGATCAGGGGCAAGGACAGGGCCGATGAAACTACAGCAGGCGACCCGGTACGCGATCTGGGCCGTTGTCGAAACCGCGTCCCGAAAGGGCGAACTGGTTTCGGCCGCGGACCTGGCCGCGAAATATGGCGTGTCGCAGCATCACCTCGCCAAGGTGCTGCGGACGCTTGCCCATGCCAAGATCGTGAGCTCCATCCGCGGCCCGGCCGGCGGGTGCATGTTCGTCGGCGATGCCAGGCGCATCACGCTGTACGACATCGTCCGCCTGTTCGAGAACGACTGGTGGAGCAACGAGACGGCCGGCGAATCCCGGGGGACGACCGTCGCCGACGAGGTGTCCAGGGTTCTCGGCGAAATCGACCGGATCACCTGCGCCACCCTTCGGTCGGTCACCATCCAGACCATCATCAACAATGCCGAACGGGCCCGCCGGCGCGACGCGCCGGTCGAATCGGTGAACGGCGGCAGGGCCGGCTGAGCGGGCATGGCGCGGCCAGGGGCCGCGCCGTCCCGGACACTCGAGGCGCCGGCGTCCTGCTGTCGCGCGCAGGCCGATCCGTCGGTGCCGCGTTCCGAACGGGATCGTCCGGACGGCGGTCAGCCCAGATGCCAGCGCTCGGAGAACATCTTGCCGCCGACCATGCTGCGCGCAGCGTCCGAATCGGCGAAATCGGCATAGAACAGGGCCGACGCTTCCCAGGTACGGCCGCGGACGTTGCTCGAATGCGTATGCGTCGCGACCAGATGCGCAAGCTCCACCGGCAGCCCATGGGCGAAGATCTTGTGGGTCGCATAGACCGCATGCGGCACGTTCCGGCCGAGCGCGCTCGACTGTCCGGGCAGCGGCTTCGCCTCGCCCGCGCTATCGACCCCGCTGTCGGGCAGCGGCTCCGATTCCACCGCCTTGCTCACGTCGTGAAGCAGGCAGGCGTCGACCAGAAGGTCGCGGTCGTAGCTTCGCCCGTGCATCGTCCGCGCGATCTCGCAGATCTGGATCGCCATCTGCGTCACGCCGCGAACATGCCCGACCAGTGACCGGTGCTTCTCCGCGCTGGTGTTCTTCGGGATGTCGTGGAGATCGGACCAGGCCATCTCCGCGGCGACCTCGCACCAGATCCTGCCGACGCCCAGGCGCAGCTTCTCGTCGGAAATCTCGAGGATTTCCGGAAAGATCTCCTCGATGTCCGATTGGGTCAGTTGCTGTGGCACGCGAAAACTCCCCCTAGATGGTTGTGCCCGGCGATCGGGCTTGCTTCTTTCCCCCGCGTCTTCTCGCCCAGCGGAGGCGTCAGTCCTCCGCCTCGACGAGGATCTCGTTGCGCCTCTTCTTCATTGCCGGCAGGACGATGGTCAGCACCAGAAGGACGGCGACCGACAGCATGACGAGGCTGATCGGCCGCGTGACGAACACGGATGCGTCACCGCGGGACAGCAGCAGGGCCCGCCGCAGGTTCTCTTCCATCATCGGCCCGAGAATGAACCCGAGCAGCATCGGCGCCGGCTCGCACCCGAACTTCAGCAGCAGGTATCCGAAGGCACCGAAGATGACCATCAGCATCACATCGAAGGTGCTGTTGTTGAGGCTGAAGACTCCGATGCAGCAGAACATGAGGATTGCCGGGAAAAGGACCCGGTAGGGCAGGTGGAGCAGCCGGACCCAGATGCCGATCATCGGCAGGTTCAGGATGACCAGGAACACGTTGCCGACCCACATGCTGGCAATGAGCCCCCAGAACACGTCCGGATTGCGCGTCATCACCTGCGGGCCGGGCGCGATCCCGTGGATCATCAGCGCACCCAGCATCAGCGCCGTGACGGCGCCGCCCGGAATGCCCAGCGTCAGGAGCGGGATGAACGCGGTCTGGGCACAGGCGTTGTTGGCAGATTCCGGGCCGGCCACACCCTCGATCGCGCCATTGCCGAAACGCTCCGGATGCTTCGAGATGCGCTTTTCCAGGGCATAGGACATGAAGGACGAGATCACAGCGCCCGCCCCCGGGAGCGCGCCGACCAGGGATCCGAGCGTGGTGCCGCGGAGGATCGGTCCGACCGAACGCCGCATCTCTTCCCGGCTCGGCCGCAGCTGGCCGATCGGCCGGCTCAGCACGCTGCGATCCTGCGGCTTCTCCAGGTTGCGCATGATTTCGGCCAGGGCGAAGACACCCATCGCCACGACGATGAAGTCGATGCCGTCGCCCAGCTCGTGAAATCCGAAGGTGTAGCGCGCCACGCCGGTGTTCACGTCCGTGCCGACGCAACCGAGCATGAGGCCCATAAAGATCATCCCGATCGCCTTGATGAGCGACCCGCTCGAAAGCACGACCGCTGCCACCAGCCCGAGGACCATCAGGGAAAAATACTCCGCAGGTCCGAAGGAAAGCGCGGCCTTGGCGAGCGGCGGCCCGAACAGGGCGAGGCACAGCGTGCCGATGCAGCCCGCGAACAGCGATCCGAGCGCCGCGACGGTCAGCGCCGGCCCCGCCCTGCCCTGCCTCGCCATCTGGTAGCCGTCGAGACAGGTGACGACCGACGAGGCCTCGCCGGGCAAGTTCACAAGGATCGACGTCGTCGACCCGCCATACTGCGCGCCGTAATAGATGCCGGCCAGCATGATCAGCGAAGCCGCAGGCGGCAGGCCGAAGGTGATCGGCAACAGGATCGCGATGGTCGCGGTCGGGCCGAGCCCCGGCAGCACACCGATCAGGGTGCCGAGCAGCGTGCCCAGCAGGCACTCGAGCATATGTTCGGCCGACAGCGCGACGCTGAGGCCGAGAGCCAGATTGTCCAGAAGTTCCATCTCACGCCGGCCAGGTTTGCAGGGGAAGACCAAGCGCCCATACGAAGATGAGCCAGGAGAACGCCGTGAGCGCCGCCGCCAGGGCGACGAGCTCGACCAGACGCATCCGCGGACCGGCAAGGCTCGCCACGGCGATCATCGTCACGGTTGCGATGACGAAGCCGAACGGCCGGAGCAGCAGCCCGAACAGCAGCACGGAGAGCAGGATCAGCACCGGCGTCACTGCGCCCGCTTTGCCCGGGTCGGTTTCGGTGCCCAGTCCCCGGAAGGCCACGATCGCGCCGATCACCAACAGGCCGCCGGCCGCAAGGGTCGGGAAGTAGCGTGGCCCCATGCGGCGCACGTCGCCCATCGCGAGATCCGAGCCGAAATAGATCGCAAGGGCCCCGACAAGCATGAATGTCACGCCGGCCCAAAAATCCCTGGATCTAGGTATCTTTATGGTCATGGCCTTCTTTCTGCTGTTCTTCAGGGGCGTTTCGAACCGGTCGCGAGGCGGTGACGGGGAATCAGGACCTCGCCCTGGAGAATGCGACGGGCCGTGCGGGAATAGGAAGCCTCCGACAACCGACCTTCGGCGTCGAAGGTGATCTTTACCGGGAAAATCCCGCTCGGGTGGCCGATCCGCACGATGTCGTCCGTGTCCGTCCGGCAGACCTCGTTGACGATGGTGCCCGGAATCCGCGCGGCCGAAGCCGTGCACACCGCGCCCGTCGAGGCGAAGGCCTTGTGCAGGCGGGGCGGCGGCCCGATCACCCGGCGCGCGACGAAGCTGACGTCCTCGGCGTGGACGGGCTGCTTGGTCATGTAGTTGACATAGCCGGCCGGCCGGGCGACGGCGACGGGTGTCGGCAGCCGCGAACCCGGCGCCAGGCCGATATGCCGGGCGGCCGCGTTCCGGATCGCCCAGAAGCGGTTGAGGATTTCCTCGGTGAACGCCTCCGGTCCCTCCGTCCCGGCGATGCCCGCCTCGGCGGCATGAAAGAAGCAGGTCGCCTTGGCGATATCGACGATCGAAATCTCGATCGACCGGCCGAATTCCGGGATGTAGAGGCTGTCGCGCGGCTGTCCGGTCGGCAGCACCCGGCCGGTCGTGGCTCCGGCGGTCTGCGAGTAGTCCATCCGGATCTCGGCCGCCGTGCCCGGAACCCCGGCGATGGCGTAGTCGCCTGCCACCGCCGGCCGGCCGTTCCGGACCGGGACCCGCGCGATCAGGATCTGGCGCGCATTGGTGTTGTATATCCGCACCTCCGTTTCCGGCTCCTGCGCCGGGGCCAGCCCCCGCTCGATCGCGTAGACGCCGACCGCGGCCGACAGATTGCCGCAGTTGCCGGAAAGCGCGACATAGGGCTCGTCGATGCCGACCTGGGCGAAGGTATAGGTGCAGTGCGCTCCGAAGGCTTCGCCGGGCCCGATGATGCAGACCTTGCTCGTCAGCGGATCGGCGCCGCCGAGGCCGTCGATCTGGCGCGGATCCGGGCTTCCCATCGCCGCGAGGATCAAGGCGGCGCGATCTTCGGGATCGGCCGGGAGGTCGGCTTCGTCGAAGAAGACGCCCTTGCTCGTGCCTCCCCGCATGATGACGCAGGGGACCCGGATCTGCTCGTCCAGCAGATGGCCCGCCATCACGCGCCCCGCCAGTTCGGCGCACGCTTCTCGGCGAAGGCCCGGCGTCCCTCGATGCGGTCCTCGGTATTGCGCAGCAGGCCCCAGAGCAGCCGCTCGACCTCGAGCCCCTGGTCGACCGGCATCGACTGGCCGAGAACGGCGGCCATCTTCGTCGCACGCACCGCCAGCGGCGCGTTCCGGCAGATCTGCTCGGCGATCTCCTCGGCCTTGGCCATCAGCTCGTGCGGCTGGCACAGATCGCTGACGAGGCCGATGCGATAGGCCTCTTCCGCGCTGACCCGGTCGCCGGTGAGCAGCATCTTCATCGCCACCGCCGGCGGCGCCACGCGCATCAGCCGGATGGCGCCCCCGGCGCCGACCATCGAGCCGACCCGCACCTCAGACTGCGCGAAGACCGCATTGGTCGAGGCGATCCTGAGATCGCAGGCGAGCGCCAGTTCCAGGCCGCCCCCGAAGGCATAGCCGTTGATCGCCGCGATCACCGGCTTCCAAAGGTTCTGCAGCGGCCGCCACAGCTCGTCGCCGCCGGCTGCGCTGAAATGCGTCGCCGCGAAGCTGCCGTCCGGCGGCATCGTCTTCTTTAGGTCGGAGCCGACGCAGAACGCCTTCTCGCCGCGCCCGGTCAGAATGGCGACCCACGCGTCGTCGTCCTCCCGGAACGACCGCCACGCCTCGACTAGCCCCGCCCTCGTCTCCGGATCGATCGCGTTCAGCTGGTCGGGCCGATCCAGCGTGATCGTGAGGACATGGTCCTTCTTGGTGATGGCGACGCTCATGCTTCACTCCTCGTGAGAACCCTTATCGCTGATTGGACGTCCGCCGCGGCGGCGAGATTGCGCCAGGTCCGGAAGGCGTCGCGCGCGGCATCCTGGGACAGGCCGGCCTCCCGGGCGCAGTCGCTGAATTTTTCCGAGAGATCGTCCCAGGACAGCTCCTTCTGCGGCGAGCCGGACGGACGATCGATGCGCACCGTCTCGCTGGTCCCGTCATGGAACTCCACGGTCACCTCCACGAAGCCGACCGTACCGGCGCTGCGGATGGCGGGATCGGGGTCGTCGCCGAAGCAGCGGGGATCCTCGATCTTGGAAACGCGCGGCAGCAGGGCGCGAATCCCCGGCCGGTTCGGCCCCTCGTCGCTGAAGGCGGTGAGATCGAAGCGGCCGTCGAGGATGCCGGCGGCGAGCGTGTAGTCCATGCTGAACTTCGCTTCGAGCCCGGTCCTGGGATCGTCGTGGATCAGCGGCCGCAGCGCGCCGGGCGCGACACGGCAGACCACGCTCTTCACCGTCTCGGGGGACACGGGGCGCCGGCGGCGTATCTCCAGCATCCCGTCGATCGCCCGATGAAGCGCGTAGCAGCAGGGGTACTTCTTCAGCGCCAGGCCCGGCTCGAGAAGGGCGAAGGGGGCGCCCAGCCCTTCCGTGATCCGCGCGACGTCCGAGCGTTCCGTCCCGTAGGTCGAGAAGAAGCCGGACGGCGCCTCGAAGGCCGCCGTGGCGGCGGTCATGCCGGCTTTGGCAAGCGTGATCGCGGTCACGGCATTGTGCGACGCCCAGCCGGCGTGGAACGGCTTCGTCATCGTGCCGAAGTTGCACTGCAGACCGCTGCTCATCGACGCGACGATGCCGAAGGCGGTGCGCATCTCGCGCTCGTCGACGCCAAGGAGCCGGCCCAGGGCCGCCACAGCAGAGAAGATGGCCAGCGTGCCGGTCGCGTGCCAGCCACGGCGGTAATGGCCATTGCCGATGGCAATGCCGATCTTCGCGCCGACCTCCAGGCCGATCACATAGGCCTCCATCAGCGCGCCTCCCGGCGTGCCGGCCGGCGCCGTCGCAAGCAGGGCGGGAAGGATCACCGTGCTCGGATGGGCGGGCATGATCGACAGCACGTCGTCGAAATCGAGTGCATGGCCGAAGGTGCCGTTCACCAGCGCGGCCACCACCGGATCCGCGGAAAGGGACGTGCCGACGATCGGCGCCGTGCCGGGCGCCCGCGCGGCCAGAAACCGCTTCAGGGGCTCGGCTTCCTCGCTTGCCGCCCCGGCCAGCATGCAGGCCGCGGTATCGACCAGACACTTCGCCGCCTTCTCGAAGGCGGCGGCCGGGATAGCCTCCGCCGGCAGACCGACCACGAAGGCGGCAAGTTTCGCCGTCACGCCGTCGGAGGCGTCCGGATGAGGCCGTCCATGCATCAGACCAGCACCCCCTCGCGGATCAACGCCTCGCCCTCCTCCGCGCCGATCCCCAGCAGCTCCTGCAGCACTTCGCGGGTGTGCTCGCCCAGCAAGGGCGCCGGCGTGCGCAGCTCCACCCGGGACTTGGAGAAGCGGTAGGGGGGCGCGTTGTAGATCGTCTCGCCCATCTCGGCGTGATTGAGCTTCACCCAGTGACCGCGATGCGCCAGTTGCGGATCACGGTCGATCAGGTCCGCCGCGTCGCGCACCAGCCCGGCCGGAACGCCCGCGCTCTGCAGGGCGGACATCAGCTCCTCGCCGTCGCGCCTGGCCGTCTCCTGGCCAAGCAGCCGGTCGAGATCGCTCCGGTCCCGATACCGGTCGGCAGCCGTGCTCCAACGGTCGGATCGGGCCCAGTCCGGCTGCCCGAGCACGTTGACGAGAGCGGCCCATTGCCGGTCGTCGGTGACCGCGATCGCGATCCAGCGGTCGCTTCCCGCCACCGGATAGACGCCATGCGGCGCGACGCCGGGCCGGTCGTTGCCGCTGCGGGTCGCGACCCGGCCGTTCACCGTATAGTCCAGCACTGCCGGCGCGAGGAGGGCGATCGTCGGTTCGGTCTGGGCGATGTCGATGTACTGGCCCTCGCCGGTCCGGCGCCGATGGCGCAGGGCGGCAAGCACCGCAAAGACCGCATGGCACGGGTTCGGCATGTGGTCCGGATAGTTGGTGCCGGTGCCGGCCGGAAGACGGTCCGGCAAACCCGACAGATGGTGCAATCCGGACAGCGCGCCGATCGTGAGCCCATAGCCGAGATATCGGCTGTGCGGGCCAGTCGATCCCTGCATCGACATCGAAAGATACACGATGTCCGGCTTGACCTCGCGGATGCTGGCGTAGTCGAGGCCAAGCCGCTCCATCACGCCCGGCGTGAAGTTGTTGGCGACGACATCGCTCTTCTCCACGAGCTTCAGCACGATGTCCCTGGACCGCGGGTTCTTCAGGTTCAGCGCGAAGCTGCGCTTGCTGGTGTTGCGGTCGGAGAAGTAGCCGCTGCGGTTGACGCCCTTGATCTTGTCCTTGAAGGGCGGGGCGACGCGAAGGCTGTCGAGCCTCTCGCTGCTCTCGATCTTGATCACGTCGGCGCCGGCATCGGCCAGCATCTTCGTTGCGAAGGAACCGGCACCGATCCAGGTGAAATCGGTGACGCGAATCCCCTCGAGCGGTCTGCGTCCAGCCATCATCGTACTCCTGCTCCGGCGGCGGGCCGGCCGCCGGCATGAAGGTCAAGTTCCGCCAGTACCTCGGCCGTATGTTCGCCGAGCTTCGGCGCCGGTCGGGCGATCGCCCACGGCGTCGTGCTGAGCTGATAGGGGGCGCCGGGCGCCAGGAACGGCTCCGCCCGCAGCGGGTGGGTCATTTCGGTGAAGAAGCCCCGATGGCGGAGCTGCGGATTGGTCAGGAGATCGGCCGGCGTGCTGACGGGCGCGATCGGCACGTGCTTCTCCTGCCCCTTCCGGTACAGCTCCTCCATGGTGTAGCGGCGGGCGAAGGGGATGAAGATGTCGGCGAAGATCTTCTTGGCCTCGTCCGTGCCCAGGAACTCGTGCGTGAACCAACGCTCCTCGCGGAACTGTTCGGCGCCGGGAACGCCCTCCTCCTCGAACCAGTCGCAGCTCAGCCGCCAGAAGCGGTTTCCGCCGACGCCGCCGGCCATGAAGTAGATGTAGCCGTCCTTGCAGGGAAAGACGCCGGTGCCGGCGTGGCGCTGCTTGCCGCCCCAGCGCTTCTTCACCGTGCCCTCCAGGTCATAGAACTGGGCGGCCGTTTCCAGCGCCATCACCACGCTCTCCTGCATGGAGACGTCGACATGCTCGCCGGTTCCGGTCTGCTCGGCGGCAAGCAGCGCCATCATAGAGGCGGTCGCGCCGTAGAGATTGGCCGCGGCATAGGCCTGATTGCCGTAGCTGGTGATGGGAGGGGTATCCGGGTAGCCGCCGAGATAGAGCAGCCCTCCCATCGCCATGCCGATGATGTCCTCGGCAACGTATTGCGCGTAGGGGCCGGTCTGGCCGAAGGGCGTGATGCTCGTCATGACCAGGCGGGGATTCCTGGCCGAAAGCGTGGCGTAATCGAGTCCCCAGGCGCTCATCGTCCCCGGCCGGAACGTCTCGATCACGAGATCGGCGGTATCGGCAAGCCGCCGGAAGACCTCCCGGTCCCTCTCCTGCTCAAGATCGAGAACGATCCCCCGCTTGCTGGTATTCGCGTAGGCGAAGGGCAAGCTTGCCTCGATGTCGACCTTGTCGTCGACGAAGGGGGGTTCGCGGCGGAGTGCCGTTCCTTCCGGCGGCTCGATCAGAATGACGTCCGCACCGAGGTCGCCGAAGAGTTTTCCGCAGTAATTGCCAAGCGGACCGGACAGATCCAGTACTCGCAGCCCGGCTAATGCACGCGACATGATGCTTTCCTCAGTTCCAAGCAAGGGGTTCAGGCGACGAGGCGGGCGTCGTGACCGGATCGTACAGCGCCCGGATGTCGGCCAGTCCGGCGACGGAGCGGGCGCGGCCGAGCAGGTCGTGCGCCTCCCGGTCGTCGAGGGCGAGAGCGGCGCAGCCCAGGAACTTGGCGGCCTGTTCGTCCGGGGAGAGCGGCCATTCGGGCGAACCCGGCGTGCGCTCGTAGCGTCGCCTGATCGTCCCGGCCGTGGTCTCGACCACCAGCTCGGTGAAGCCGGTGAGCCCGTTGAACATGCCCTCATGCGGTATCGAGAAGCGGCGGACCCGCGCCATCAGCGCCTGGGCTTCCGGCCTGCGCACCTGGTCGTCGGCAAAGGACGCCAGCGAAAGATCGCCGTCGAGAAGGGTGGCGGCGATCGCATATTCGATGCTGAACCGCGCTTCCGAGCCGGTCGTCGGAGCCCGGTGCTTCAGCGGATGCTCGACGCCCGGCAGGAATCCGACCTCGACCGAGACGATCTCGTCCTTCTTGAGGCCCGTCTCATCGATCAGCGCCTGCAGCGCGGCGACCGGGCGATGCACGGCGTAGCAGCACGGCCAACGCTTCACGAAAATGCCGTCGGCGACGATGGTCCAGCGCTCTCCCAGGCTCTCGAGCGAGTCCTGGGTAAGCGGGCTTCCACCCCGGCCGTAGACGGCAATGAAGTTCTGCGGTCCGTCGAGAATGGCGGCATCGGCGGTGAAGCCGCATCTGGCGAGATGCACGGCCTCGATCGCGGCGCGGGCGCCATCTCCGGCATGGAGGGGCTTCGCCATCGTGCCGAAATTGCGCGTGAGGCCGCTCGCCCGGCTCGCCGCAAGGCCGAAGGCGCGGCAAAGCGCCTCTCGATCGAGGCCCAGGAGCCGGCCGGCGATCGCGGTCGCGCCGAAAATCCCGGCGGTGACGGTGGTGTGCCAGCCATGGAGATAATGACCGGGTCCGAGCGCCGACGATATCCGGCTTGCCACCTCCAGCCCGATCGCATAGGAGGCAAGCACGCTGCGGCCGCTGGCGCCGGTCGCTTCGCCGATGGCGACCGCGACCGGCATCAGGGTGCAGCTCGGATGTCCCCGGAGCGCCGGCGAGGAGTCGTCGAAATCCAGGGCATGGGTATGGACCGCGTTCAGGAACGCGGCGTCGCCTGCCCTGACCTTCGCCCCATCCCCGCCCCAGACGGAGGCTTCGTGCTCTCCGATCGCCGGGACGATCGTCCGGGCCAGGGCTGAGACGGGATGCCGGCTGCCGGCGAGCGCGACGCCCAGCGTGTCGACCAGGGCGTCGCCGGCCCGGGCGATCGCCGCACCGGGCACGGCGTCATCCGCGAAACCGGTCGCGAATTCGGCGAGCCGCCCGGTAATCATGCCTCGCTCCGGCCGCCCGCCGGCCTCGTGGCCCGGATCAGCTCGGCGACATGGGGCAGCGCATCCAGATCCCGCGCAAGGCCGAAAAGATCCCGGGCCCGGTCCTCTCCGAGGGCGCGTCCCGCGCAGTCCAGAAACTTCGCCCGGCGCTCGTCGTCGGACAGCTTCCAGTCCGGCGATCCCGGAACACGGTCGACCCTCATCTCGAAGGTCGATCCGCCCGCCTTCACCGTCACGTCGGTGAAGCCGACCACGCCCGAGAAGACACCTTCGGCCGGCACCTGGTAGCGGCGGACGCGCTTCATCAGCGCACGCACCGCCGGACGATGCACGGCCTCGTCCGTGAAGCTGTCGAGCGTCAGGGTTCCGTCCAGCACGGTCGCCGCTGCGGCATATTCGATGCTGAACTTCGCTTCGAGACCGGTCTGCGGATCGCTCTTGATCAGCGCCCGGTCCGAGCCGGGGGCGAAGCCGACCGCGATCTCCTCGATGTCGTCGGCGCCGAAACCGTTCGCCGCCATCAACTGCAGCAGGCCGCCGATTGCCCGGTGGTTGCAGTAGCAGCAGGGCCAGCCCTTGACGAAAATGCCCGGCCGTTCGGCCTCCCACTTCGAGCCCAGCTCATCGACGAGGGTTGCGAGGTCCTCGCCGTCGCCGAAGCCGTAGGTCTGGAGAAAGCCGTTGTCGCCGTCGAAGATGGCCGGGTCCGCGGAAAAGCCGTTGCGCGCCATCCAGGCGGCCGTGATGCCGACCCGTGCGGCGTGGCCGGTGTGGAACGACTTCGTCATCGTGCCGAAATTCCGGACGAGGCCGGAGGCCATCGAGGCCGCGATGCCCCAAGCCGTGGCGACGGCATCGGCGTCCAGTCGCCACAACCGGGCCGCGGCCGCCGTTGCGGTGAAGGCGCCGATCGTCGCCGTCGAATGCCAGCCCCGCAAATAATGGTGATGGCCGATGGCCCGGCCGAGCTTGCCGCCGATCTCCAGCGCCACGGCGTAGGCCGCGAGCACGTCCCGTCCGGATGCGCCTTCCGCCTCTCCGACGGCGAGGACCACCGGCACGAGGGTCGCGCTCGGATGGCCGCGCATGCTCGGCAGGCTGTCGTCGAAGTCGAGGACATGCGCCGCGACGCCGTTGGCGAAGGCCGCTTCGGACGGAGAGGAGCCGGCATCCGTCCCGAGGATGCTGGAAACCGGGCGCGCCCCGGCCTCGCAGGCCCAGCGTCGGGCGATCGCCGCCGTTTCCTCGGAAACGCCTGCAAGCGTCACCCCGATCGTGTCCGTTATGGCGTCCCGGGCCGCGGCGAGAATGGGGGCCGGCAGCGCGTCGGCGCCGGTCGTGGCGAAAGCGGCAAGCTTGCCTGTCAGCATTTGCGTCAGTTCCCGGAGTGATCGCGCTTGCCGAGCACGGCGCGGGCGATCAGGTTGCGCTGGATCTGGGTGGTGCCGCCGGCGATGGCGAAGCCGCGCACGTCGCGATAGATCCGCTCGAGCGGGTATTCGCGCGAATAGCCGTTCGCACCCATGAGCTGCATGGCGTCCGAGATGACCTGCAGGGCCGCCTCGTTGGCGAAGGTCTTGGCGACCGCCGCCTGGGATTCCGAGGGGAAGCCGCTCGCCGCCGAGGCCGCCGCGCGATAGATGAGCAGCCGCGCCGCGTCGAGCCGGACCTTCATGTCGGCGACCATCCAGCGCAGGCCCTGAAGATCGGAGAGCTTCTTCGAATAGGCTTCCCGGGTCTTGATGTATTCGACTGCCTCGTCGAAGGCGCGCTGGGCGGCGCCGATCCCCATCGCGGCATTGCAGCAGCGCGAGAAGCTCATGGAGAACAGCGAGGCGTTGAGGTCGCCTTCCGACATGCGCTGCTCGACCGGAACCCGGCAGTCGCGGAACAGCAGCTCGGTCGACGGGCTGCCGCGGTGGCCCATCAAGGGTTCAATCTTGCCGATCTCGACGCCTGGCGTGTCGCGCTCGATCAGCAGCAGGCCCTTCTTGTTCTCGTCGGTAAAGGTGACGTTGGTGATGAACAGGCCGGCGACGCTGCCGCGCGATATCCAGCACTTGTTGCCGTTGACGACATAGTGGTCGCCGTCGCGCTCGGCCTTCGTTCTCAGGCGTCGGGCGTCGGAGCCCGCGCCGGGCTCGCTCATGGCGTGCGAGGCATGCAACTCGCCGCGGGCGATGCGCGGCACATATCGTTCCTTATGTTCCGGGGTGCCCAGCTGGACGATCCGGTTTCCCTGCGCATTGGCGCTGAAGACGAACAGGCTGGTGTTCACGCAGCCCCAGGCCAGTTCTTCCAGCACGATCACGAGATCGAGAAGATTGGCCCCCGCCCCGCCGTATTCCTCGGGGAGAATCAGGCCCATATAGCCGTGCTCGGCCAGGAGGCGGATATTCTCCCAAGGCACCTCTGCCTCGGTATCCCATCGCGCTGCCTTCGGTGCGAGTTCGGTACGCGCCAGCCGGCGTGCTTCATGCTGGAAGCTGCGCTGCTCTTCGGTCAGGTCGAAATTCATGGGAGTCCATCGGGGTAGGAGAAGGGGGGAAGGGGCCGGCGCCGGTTGCCCGGCGCCGGCCGTTCGCTGATGCGACGGTCGGATTATTCGGGCTGGATCCCGGCGGCCTCGATCACCAGCCGCCACTTCTCGATCTCGGCCGTCAGGAAGGCCTTGAACTGTTCGGGAGTGGTCGGATAGGGCTCGGCGCCGTCCTGCTGCAGGGCCGCTCTCACGCTCTCGCTTTCAAGCGCCTTGCGGACTTCGGCATTGAGCCGATCGATGATCGGCTTCGGCGTCCCGGCCGGCACAAGCAGGCTGTTCCACGACGAGGCCTCATATCCGGGGACCCCGGCCTCGCCGATGGTCGGGACATCGGGCAGCGAACTCGTCCGTTCGCCGACTGATACGGCGATCGGGATCAGCGCGCCCGACTCGATATGGGACGCAACCGATACCGCCGTGCCGAACAGGATGTCGATCTGCCCGCCCAGCAGATCCGTCAGCGCCGGGCCGGTGCCCTTGTAGGGAATGTGGGTGAAATCGACGCCGGCGAGCGATTCGAACAGTTCGGAGGCGAGGTGACCGCCGCTGCCGACACCCGGAGAGCCGACATTCACCGACCCCGGCTCGGCCTTCGCCTTGGCGAGCAGCTCCTCGACCGTCTTGAAGCCGGCGTTCGGGTTGGCCACGAGAATGTAGGGGATCCGGGAGAGCATGCTGACCGGCTCGAGATCGGCCAGCGTGTCGTAAGGAAGATCGTCGCGCAGGCCCGGATTGATCGACAGAGTCGTCGATCCGAGCATCATGGTGTAGCCGTCGGCCGGTGCATTCACCGCCAGTTCGGTGCCGATCACCGTGCCGCCGCCGCCGAAGTTCTCGACCACGATCTGCTGGCCGATGTTCTTCGACATCGCCTCGGCGACAAGGCGCGCGACCAGATCGGTGCCGCCGCCCGGCGCGAAAGGCACGATCAGGCGGATCGGCTTGTTCGGATAGTCTGCCGCCGCGTCCTGGGCACTGGCCGCGCCAACGAGGCCTACGGTTGCGACGGCCGTCGCGACAAGCAGTCCGGCGCCCGCGCCGAACAGGGCCTTCATGTTCATTTCCTCATCCTTCCCGATTGTTTATGGGCTTATGGCCGGGCGCGAGATCGCTCCGGATCCCGCGCCCGCTGGGCAGAGTCCGGTTCTTTTCAGGATTGCCGGACCTTGTTCATGTCATTCGATCGAGATGTTCGCGGCCTCGATGATCTCGGCCCATTTCGCGATCTCGTGGGCGATGTGATCCTTGAACTCGGCCGCGGTGCTGCCGACGGGCGTGGATCCCTCGCTCTTGAGCCTTTCCACGATCGCGGGCATGCGCATGACCTCCTGGACCACGGCGCTGAGCTTTTCGACGATTTCCGGCGGCGTGCCCGCAGGCACGAGCAGGCCATTCCAGGCCGTGATCTGGACCTCCGGCAGGCCGACCTCTGCCATGGTCGGGACGTCGGGCAGGGTGTCGACCCGCTCGGGCGTCGTCACCGCCAGCGCCTTCAGACCTCCGGATTCGATGTGCTCACGGGTCGAGATCGCGGTCGCGAACGACATGTCGACGCGGCCGGCAAGCAGGTCCGCCATCGCCTGCCCGCTTCCCTTGTAGGGAATGTGCAGGATGTCGATGCCGGCCTCGCGCTTGAACAGCTCGCCGGCAAGATGGGGCGAGCCGCCCGTGCCCGAGGAGGCGAAGGTCAGTTCGCCCGGCTTCTCCTTCGCGAGCGCGATCAGTTCTTCCACGGTCGAGACCGGCAGGTCCGCCGTGACCACCAGCACGTTCGGGGCGTAGGAAACGAACGAGACCGGCTCGAAGTCATTCACCGCATCGTAGGGCAGATCCTTCATGAGGCTCGGATTGACGCCGAAGGTGCTGGAGCTGCCCATCACCATCGTGTAGCCGTCTGGCTCCGCCTGCGCCGCGGCACCCGCCCCCACCGATCCGCCGCCGCCGGGAAGATTCTCGATGATGACGCTCTGGCCCAGGAGTTCCGTCATGCCCTCGGCGACGATGCGCGCCGTCAGGTCGACGCTGCCCCCGGGCGCCAGCGGCACGATGATCCGCACCGCCCGGTCGGGGAAAGTCCCCGCATCCTGCGCCAAGCCGATCGACGGCGTGCCGGCCAGGGAAAGGGCCGCGGCGAGTGCAAGGCAGCTCGTCATGCAGCGGCGGCGCGAAACGTCCCGAATGCCTGGACCGGGACGCGTATCGGTGGTGATCATCATCTTCCTCCCCTGGTTAGTCGATTTTTCCATCGATCTTCGTGGGACGATGCTAGAAAGTGAAACGCGTTTTGTACAGTAGTTTTGAAATGCGTTTCGTTTTTTGGTCCAATGCCGACGAGCGGGCGACGGGGGTAGATGGCGGGGTGAGGAACGAGAGCCGCCGCCCGAGGGCGGGAAACTGCGGCGCGCATTGGGGCCGTCCGAACGGGAAGGGCAACGCCTGTTCCTCGGCCGCGACGGTCTCAGCTTCGCGCCAAGCGGGGAATAACGGCCGGGTCGACCAGCCGGATCGGGTTTCCGTCCAGGAAGGCTTCCACGTTCTCGACCGTGTCCTCGTAGAACACCTGGAACAGCTCCTTCACCGTGTAGCCGAGATGAGGTGTCAGGACCACGTTCGGCAGACGGCGCAACGGGTGGTCGTCGGGCAGAGGCTCAATCGCGAAGACGTCGAGCCCGGCGGCGATTCGCCCCTCGGCAAGGGCCTCGATCAGCGCCTCCTCGTCGACGATGGGCCCACGCGCGGTATTGATCAGGAAGGCGCCCGGCTTCATCAGGGCGAGTTCCTGCCGCCCCACCATGCCGCGGCTGCGCTCGCTCAGCACGACATGGAGGCTCAGAACGTCGCTGCGGGCGAACAGCTCGTTGCGCTCCACGCGTGTCGCGCCCAGCTCTTCGGCCCGCGCATCCGTGAGATTCGGGCTCCAGGCGATCACCTCCATACCGAACGCCCGGCCGATCGGCACCATGCGCGAGCCGAGGCGCCCCAGGCCCAGGAGGCCCAGCGTCTTGCCGGACAGCACCGTGCCGAGCGTTTCCTGCCATCCGCCGGACCGCATCTTGGTCGCCTCGAGCGGGATGTGCCGGGCGAGCGAGAGGATGAGTCCCCAGGCCAGCTCCGGCGTCGCATGATGCCCGGTGCCCCGCCGGGTCGTTCCCGACACCGCGATGCCCAGTTGCGTGGCGGCCTCGATGTCGAGGGTGCGATGCTGCCCGCCGGTGATGGTGATCAGCTTCAGATTGGGCAGCCGCTCGAGCAGTTCGCGGGGGAACGCCGTCCGCTCGCGCATCGAGCACAGGATGTCGAACGGCTGCAGCGCCTCGGCCGCATCCTCGACGTCCCGGAACGGCCGGCGGAACACGGTCACCGAGCAGCGCCCCTCGAGTCTCGACCAATCGGCGAGGCCGAGCGCGACGTTCTGGTAATCGTCAAGGATTGCGAGGCGCATTTCTCCAGATCCACGGGCAAAGGTCATGGGGGTCGGCGTTCGCGGGGAATGGGCCGTGAGGCCCTACAAGAGACATGCCGGGGCTGCTTTTGGAAAGCTGTCGAGGAGACCCGCAGCGGACAGCGCGGACTCCGCCGATCCGCGGCAGGGTACCGACCCTCGTCGGCCGGCGATCCCGCAGCAGCTCCCTGGGCCGTGCCGGCAGGTGCGAGCGTGCCTTATCGCTGACCACCCGGTTCCCTTCTTTTGCTGGCCTGGCATCCCCTTCAGCTTGGGATCGTAGAAAACGAAACGCGTTTTGTACAGTGGACTATGAACTGCGTTTCGTTTAACGTCGCTCCCCAAGCCGAATGGAGTTGCCATGACACGGGTCGTCGAGCGCGTTCTGGCGCTGATGGAGTCATTTGACGAGCAGCGGCCGTCAGCGCCGCTGCACGAGATCGCGTCGCGCGCCGGGCTGCCGAAGACCAGCGCGTTCCGTCTGCTCTCCGCCCTGGTCGACGCCGGCTACGTGATTCAGGTCGAGAACCAGAACTATTGCCTCTCTCACAAGGTGATGCGGCTGGCCTCGATCGCCCAGCGGACCTTCAGCATCCGGGACGTCGCCCGGCCAGTCATGCTGGAGACGGTCGAAGCCACCGGAGAGACGGTGGATCTCAGCGTTCTGAGCGGAATCAACCGGGTGTGCGTCGATGTGCTGGAAAGTCCGCAGCCCCTGAAGAGCATCATCAGCCCCGGCGAAACCGTCCAGCTCGGCGCGGGTGCCACCGGCAAGCTGCTGCTCGCCTACAACGAGCGGCAATTGCTCGACCAGGTGATCGCCCAGGGCAAGCTGATGCGCGACCGCGAAGCGCTAATGGCCGATCTTGCCGCCATCCGTCGGCAGGGCTTCGCCCATTCCGCGGGCGAGCGTGTCGAGGGCGTGGAGGCGATCGCGGTGCCGTTGCGCGATCACCTGGGTGCGGTGCGCTACTGCCTGACGCTGACCGGCCCGGCATTCCGCTTCGCAGGCAAGCATGAGCATTTCGTCGAGGTGATGCGCAGCGCCGGCAACCGCATCTCCGAACAGCTCGGCGCGCCGCAGGCCCGAGGGGTCGCATGCGGCGCCTGAGCCGCCAGCCCAGGACATGTGCCCCTGGCGGCAGCAGCGCCGCCCGGGGATCCCGTCGCCCTTTCGTCAGCCTTCACCAGCAAGAGGACCGATCTTGACACTTTCCGATAAAATCGCGATTGCCGGCGTCGGCGCCACGCCGCAAGGGAAGCTGCCCGGGCGCACGCCGCTTGATCTCGGCATCGAGGCATTCCGTGCGGCTCTCGACGACGCCGGCCTGAAGAAGGACGACGTCGACGGCATCCTCACCATGCCCGGTACCACCTCGCCCGAGGGGAGCCTTCATTACCTGCGCTTCGGCGAGGCCGTCGGCATCAACCCCCGATACACGGGCAGCATGACCATGGGCGGGGCAACCGCCGGCTGTCTCGTCCAGATGGCCATCCTCGCCGTCGCAGCCGGGCTCGCCAACACGGTCGCCTGCGTCTTCGGTGATACGGCGAAGACCGGGGGCAGCCGGTTCGACCGGGCGAGCGGCGGCGAGACCAGCTGGGGCACCTGGGGCATGATGAGCGCCGCCGCGAACAGCGGCATCGCCGCCGACCGGCACATGCACCTCTACGGGACGACCAGCCGCCAGCTGGCCGAAGTCGCGGTTGCCTGCCGGTATCACGCCTCGCTCAACCCGCATGCGGTGATGCGCGAGCCGATCACGATCGAGGACCATCAGAATTCGCCCTGGATCGTGCGGCCGCTGCACCTGCTCGACTGCTGCCTGATATCGGACGGCGCGGTCTGCGTGATCGTCACGTCTGCGGAACGCGCACGCGACCTGCGCAAGCCGCCGGTGCTCATCGCCGGTTTCGGACAGGCGCACACGACCATGAATCTCGAGCAGGAGGATTGGTGGTACGTGCCGCACCAGAAGCGCGCCCTTGCCGACGCCTTCAGGATGGCCGGCTGTACCCCGAAGGACATCCAGGTCGCTCAGCTCTACGACAATTTCACCATCTCGGTGTTGCTGTGGCTGGAGCATGCCGGCTTCTGCAAGCCGGGCGAAAGCGGCGCCTTCGTCGAGAACGGGCGCATCCGCCTGGGCGGCGAGCTGCCCGTCAATACTGCCGGCGGCAACCTGTCGGAAAGCTACATGGAAGGCTGGCTGCACATCGTCGAGGGCGTTCGCCAGGTACGGGGCGAGTGCGGCCCGCGCCAGGTTCCGAATGTCGAACACTGCCTCGTCACCGGCCGCGGCATGATCCTCAACTGCTCGAACGCCATGATCCTCCGGAAGGACCAGCGATGACAAAGCCCACCCCGGTTCCGACGCCCCTATCACAGCCCTTCTGGCAGGCCGGAGCGAATGGCGAGCTGCGGATGCAGCGGTGCCTCGCCTGCGGCCACATCCGCTTCCCGATCGGCCCGGTCTGCACATGCTGCCTCTCGCCCGATGCCGAATGGGTGCCGGTGAGCCGCCACGGCAAGGTCCTGTCCCACCTGGTCTTCCATCGCGGCTACTCCGCCGACTGGCGCGAAGAGGTGCCGTACAGCGTCGTGATGGTCCAGCTCGAGGAAGGACCGCGGCTGTTCCTCGACGTGATCGATCCGGACAAGATCTATGTCGAGACCGATCTCGTCGGCCATGAGGTCGACATCACCTTCGAGGTGATGGCCGACAATATTGGCGTGCCCCGCGCGGTACCGCGGTCCGTTCCCGCCGCCTGGGCGCATGCGGGCCAGGCGCCCGACGGAGACGCGGGAAAATGAGCGCCGGGGCCGGTGGACCTTGCGCCACCGCCCCGGGGCCCGGGGAATTGGTCGCCGTCGCGCCCGGCATTCACTGGACGCAGATCCCGATCCCGGGAATGCTCCGGACCGTCAATGCCTGGCTGTTCGAGGACGATGACGGCTGGACCGTGCTCGACTGCGGGTCGGACACGCCCGCCGGACGGGCGGCCTGGGACGCCCTTCTTGCCGGCCCGCTCGGCGGGGAGCGTTTCGCCCGGATCATCGTGAGCCATGCCCATCATGACCATATCGGGCTGGCGGGCCCGCTCGCCCGCCGCCTGGGCGTAGCGGTGTGGACGAGCGGCGCCGAGTGGCAGGCGGCCCTTCGCAGGCGGCAGGAATCGACCGCCGGGCATGACGGCGTTCTTGCCTATTACCGCAGCCTTGGCTGCACGGAGGCCGATGCGCGCGGCTATATCGAGACGCGCGCCACCGGCACCCGCAACATGACCGACCTGCCGGAAGACTGCATCCTGCTGGGCGAAGGCGAGGAGATCCGGCTTGCGGGAAGGCCGTGGCGGGTCATGACCGGCGGCGGGCATTCGCCGGAACATGTCGTGCTCCATTGCATGGCGGACGGAATCCTGGTGACGGGGGATCAGCTCCTGCCGCGCATCACGCCCTTCATCGGCGTCGATCCGTCGGACCCGTTCGCCGATCCGCTCGGCAGCTATTTTGCCGCCCTCGACCGGTTCGCCGCGATCGACGACGGCACGCTGGTCCTGCCGGGCCACGGCATGCCCTTTGAGGGGCCGGCCTCTCGTGCCGCGGAAACCCGCCTGCATCATGAACGGCGCCTTGCCGCCATCGAAGCCGAAATCTCCCGCCCACGGACGGGATACGACGTCGCCCGCGTGCTGTTCCCCCGCGCGATGGGCGGCGCCCACGAACGGCTCGCCATTTCCGAAACCGTCGCGCATCTGAACCACGCGGTCGTGACCGGACGCCTGACCCGCGAAACTGGCGCGGACGGCGTTCATCGTTACGCGACTGCCTGAAGCGGCGGGACGCGGCCTCCATGCGGGCCCCGCCCGGCGGTCCGGTGGGCGCGCTTTCGCAGCAACGGAAGCCTCGCCGCCGGGTGCCGGCCGGCTCGACCGCGCATGCGGCGGATGACCCGGACCGACGCGGGGACCCGGCGAGGAGCCGATTCCATTTTTTTCCGGCATCTTGTATGCCAAGCGCTGGGCGGTCCGTCTTCTGCCCAGCGCAATTGCCGCTGGAATCGGGTCGGGCGGTCGTTTCGCCGACAAGGAGATGAGGATGACGCGTGTAGTCCACCGCGTGCTCGCACTGATGGAATGCTTCGACGAGAAGCGGCCTTCCCTGCCGCTTCAGGAGATCGCCGCACGGGCGGGCCTGCCGAAGCCGACCGCCTTCCGGCTGCTGTCCACGCTCGTCGACGCCGGCTATGTCGTGCAGCTCTCGAACCAGGACTATTGTCTGTCACACCGCCTGATGCGGCTTGCGGCGGTCGCGCAGCGCACCTTCAGCATCCGCGACGTCGCCCGCCCGGTGATGCTCGAGACGGTCGCCGCCACCGGAGAGACGGTGGACCTCAGCGTTCTCAGCGGCATCCAGCGCGTCTGCGTCGATGTGCTGGAAAGCCCGCATCCGCTGAAAAGCATCATCAGCCCGGGCGAGACCGTGCCGCTCACC
This sequence comes from Alphaproteobacteria bacterium, assembly GCA_029263555.1. Lineage (GTDB taxonomy): Bacteria > Pseudomonadota > Alphaproteobacteria > DSM-16000 > Inquilinaceae > JAJUFW01. Next base: position 432 of record JAJUFW010000001.1, on the reverse strand, counting down.
GCCGGCGCGACGGGCAAGCTACTCCTCGCCTATAACGAGCCGAAGCTTCTTGCCGAGGTGATCGCCGCCAGCGACGAGCCGATCGACCGCAAGGAACTGAGCGAAAAGCTCGAGGCGGTTCGGCGCCAGGGCTATGCCCATACCCGCGGCGAGCGCCTGGAAGGCGTGGAGGCGATTTCCGTGCCGCTGCGCAACCACAACGGCGAGGTCCACTACTGCCTGACCCTCACGGGCCCCAGCTTCCGGTTCGACCCGCAGCTCGACCGCTTCATCGAGATCATGCTCAAGGCCAGCCGCGACATTTCCGGCCGGCTCGGCGCCGACGTGGCGTGACGCCTCATTTGGGCAGCGCCCGATAGACGAACGGTGCGATCAGGAGGGTTGCGAAGTTCCGGAGCACCTGGCAGGCGACCACGAACGCCGCGAGCACGT